>NZ_CATWFF010000158.1 GCF_958350005.1 uncultured Megasphaera sp.
ATCCCTATCCCTACAGCATGGACTGGAATATCTGGCATTTGAGCCATGAAGGGGACGATCTGGAAAATCCGGCCAATGCACCTAAGGACATGGTATACATGGTAACGAAGACGCCGGAACAGGCTCCGGATACACCGGAATATGTGACCGTAGATTTTGAAAAAGGCGTTCCCGTTGCTGTCAATGGCAAGAAGATGGGGGCTGTTGAACTTATTACGGCGCTTAATGAAATCGGTGCCAGAAATGGTGTCGGCATTGTCGATATCGTTGAAAACCGTCTCGTTGGCATGAAGAGCCGTGGTATTTATGAAAATCCCGGCGGAGCTATTATCATGTATGCGCACAGAGAATTGGAATACCTCTGCCTCGACCGCGATACGTTCCATTATAAAGAAACAGTAGCCAATAAGTATGCCGAACTCGTCTATGACGGCAAATGGTTCTCGCCGCTGCGGGAAGCGCTCGATGCCTTTGTCAATGAAACGCAGCAGACTGTAACCGGTACAGTACGGCTGAAGCTGTATAAAGGCAATATTATCAGCGCCGGCTCTACGTCTCCGTATTCGCTGTATAATGAAGAATTCGTTACTTTTGGCGAAGATGACGTATATGATCAGACCGATGCTGAAGGCTTTATCAATCTCTTTGGCTTACCGCTCAAGATGCGGGCTCTCATGAAACAGCACGTTGAAAAATCAGGGAAATAAGGAGCGAACACGATGAAATTATGGGGCGGCCGCTTTACAAAGGCCACGGATAAGAGCGTAGAAGAATTTAATGCTTCCATTCAGTTTGACTGCCGTATGTATGCTGAAGATATTTGCGGCAGCATTGCCCATGCGACGATGCTGGCCAAGCAGGGGATTCTTTCGGAAGCTGACAAAAATGCTATTGTAGCCGGGCTGAAAACCATATATGGGCAGATTGAAGAAGGAAACTTTCCTTTTTCTGTGGAATTGGAAGATATTCATATGAATATTGAAAAACGCCTGACCGATGCAATTGGTGAAGCTGGCAAACGCCTTCATACGGGCCGGAGCCGCAATGACCAGGTCGCACTGGATACGCATATGTATGTGCGGCGGGAAATTGCAGCCGTGTCCAAGCTGCTGGTGAAGCTGCAGGAATCTATCCTCAAGACGGCAGAAAAGCACGGCGATGTCATCATGCCGGGCTATACCCATCTTCAGCGGGCACAGCCGGTCCTGTTCAGTCATCATATGATGGCCTATTTCTCCATGCTGTCCCGTGATTTCATTCATATGCAGTACGCCTGGGATATGGCGGACCGCATGCCTTTGGGCGCCGGTGCGCTGGCAGGTACGACGTACCCCCTGGATCAGCCGGCAGTAGCGGATATGCTCCATTTCAGCAAGATCTATGACAACAGCATGGATGCTGTCAGTGACCGGGATTACATTATTGCCTTCCTGGAAACAGCTGCGCAGATTATGATGCATTTAAGCCGGTTGTCGGAAGAGTTTATTCTCTGGTCGTCATCGGAATTTAAATTTATTGAATTAGACGATGCTCACTGCACAGGTTCGTCCATTATGCCGCAGAAAAAGAACCCCGATATTTGTGAACTTGTTCGCGGCAAAACGGGCAGATTCTATGGGCATCTCATGGCAGTCCTGACTATGATGAAAGGGATTCCCATGGCCTATGACAAAGACATGCAGGAAGATAAAGAAGGCCTGTTTGATGCCATAGACAACATTAAGTTTGCCCTGACGATTTATTCGGCCATGATTGATGGCATGACTGTCAATGCAAAACGCATGCGGGACGTACTGGAACGGGATTTTTCCAATGCAACCGATATGGCTGATTATTTGGCAAAAAAGGGACTTCCTTTCCGGGAAGCCCATGCTGTAGTCGGCAAAGCGGTACATTATTGTATTGAACAGGGAAAGGTGCTGCAGCAGCTTTCGTTGGCAGAGCTGCAGGACATGAGTCCTTTGTTTGCCGAAGATATTCATCACTTCCTGGATATTGAAACCTGCGTCAATCAGCGCAATACATATAACGGCACATCGCCGTCTTCTGTAAAACGGCAGTGTAAGGCCGGACAGAAAGCAGTTGTCCAGGAACAGCAGGTAATTGCGCAGTGGGATGCTGCAGTTTCTGCTGTATATGACCTCTTGCGATAAGCGGAAATGACACAGAGAGATACTTTTATGACGCTCGTCATAGGAGTATCTCTTTTTTCGTTTACAATCTGCCACGACAGCAGACAGGGCTGCAGTCTTTAGGGTTGGCAATTATTATAAAAATAAGGTATAATAAACCAGTATGGAATTTATGATGTGTAATCCTCGAAGAAAGGAGGGGCATACCTATGTCACATGTATTACAGACCACACTGGCACGCCCTGTTTCGTACAGCGGCATTGGACTGCATGCTGCCCAGGAGGTTCATATGGTACTGGGCCCTGCCCCAGCTGATACAGGGATCGTTTTTATTCGCACAGATTTACCTGGCCGTCCATCTGTCAAAGCCCATTTGACGAATGTGACGAATACGATGCGGGCGACGACGCTGGAACATGGTGCCGCTAAGGTTTTTACAGTGGAACATGTGCTGTCAGCGCTGAACGGCCTGCAAATAGATAACTGTTTTGTTGAAATGGATTCAGCCGAACCTCCCGTAGCCGATGGGAGCAGTCTGAATTTTGTGGAACTCATTGAACAGGCTGGCGTCAGGACACTGCAGGCACCGCGGCATGAACTGGCTGTATCCAGACAGCATCTTGTACAGGAAGACGATAAGTTTATTGCTATTCTTCCCTATGATGGATTTCGCATTACTTTCACGTCTATCAATCCTCATCCGCTGCTGGGCGTGCAGTTTTTTGATGCAGAAATTACCAGGGAAACGTATGTAAAAGAAATTGCTTATGCCCGGACGATTGCGTTTACGCAGGAACTGGATATGCTGAAAAAGCTGGGACTCGGCAAGGGCGGTACGCTGGAAAATGTCGTCGTTTACGATGATCACACGTGCTTATCCAAATTGCGGGTCAGTGACGAACTGGTGCGTCATAAAGTACTGGATATTATTGGCGATCTTGCATTAGTTGGGCCGACCTTAAAGGGACACGTTATTGCCGTAAAATCGAGTCATAAACTGAACCATTTGCTGACGCAGAAAATCGTAGAAGAACTGAATTAAGGAGGAATTTGAATGGTTTTGGAAGTTACTGATATTATGGAAATTTTACCGCATCGGTATCCGATGCTGTTAGTCGATCGCATCATTGAACTGGAACCGATGAAATACGCCGTTGGCATTAAAAATGCCACCTTTGACGAATTGTTTTTCCAGGGCCATTTTCCAGGGCGTCCGGTTATGCCCGGTGTTCTTTTGGCCGAAGCAATGGCTCAGGTCGGCGGTGTGGCACTGTTATATCCTGAAGAAAACCGCGGGCTCATTCCGTATTTTACAGGCATTGACAAACTGCGCTTCCGTCATCCTGTCCGTCCTGGCGATCAGGTTGTTATGCGGGCAGATATTGAAAAAGTTCGCGGCAAGATGGGAAAAGTCAAGGCTCAGTGTCATGTAGGCGATATCCTGTGCGCAGAAGGGGAGTATATGTTTGCCCTTATGCCGGGACAGGATCCCAAGAAATAAGTTCATTATATTATTTTTGTTTCTGACTTCATATGCTATTAAGAATATGAAAGTTGTGTATAAGCACCTGCAGTAATGGGCAGGAAGGCGAGGAGTGACTTTAATGACCGAGGAAAAAGAAACCATGCAGGACCGCATGATACATCCAACGGCTATTATAGATCCGCAGGCGACGATTGGCGCAGGCGTAAAAATTGGTCCGTATGCCGTTATTGGTCCTCATGTTGTCATTGGTGACGGAACGGAAATTATGGCGCATGTGACGATTGACGGTTGGACGACAATTGGTAAGAACTGCCGTTTTTTCCCAAGCGCTTCTATCGGTTCTGAACCGCAGGATCTCAAGTTTCAAGGGGAAAAGAGTTATGTCATCATCGGCGATCGTTCTGTATTCCGGGAATTTGTTACGGTCAGCCGGGCCACTGGCGAAGGCGAAGAAACACGTGTTGGCAGCGACTGCCTGTTTCAGGCATGTACGCATATTGCGCACAACTGTGTCATTGGCAACCATGTTATTATGAGTAACTGTGCAGGCCTGGCCGGCCATGTTACCGTAGAAGACCGCGTCGTCATCGGCGGTATTGCCGGCGTGCATCAGTTTGTTAAAATTGGCCGAAACAGCATGATTGGCGGCCTGGCAAAAGTCGTGCAGGATATACCGCCCTTTGTTATTGCCGATGGCCAGCCGGCTCGGTGCATTGGTCTGAACAGCGTAGGCCTGTCGCGGGCAGGTATTCCTGAAGATGTACGGCGGGAATTAAAGAAGGCCTTTCGCCTGCTGTATCGGTCCGGCCTGAACTTAGGGCAGGCCATTGCCGAAATGGAACAGGAACTGGACAGTTCAGAAGAAGTAGAACATTTTCTGCGTTTTCTGCGTAATGCCGATCGGGGCATTTGTCGGGGAACGAAAGAATAAAAACATGGACGGAGGGAGGAAGAGGTATTCTCTAACTCCCTTTTTTTCTTGCAATATATCCTGATATACTGACATACGGCATGTTTTTTTGTATAATATACTAATAGATATTTTTCAGGGTATAAAGG
>NZ_CATWFF010000159.1 GCF_958350005.1 uncultured Megasphaera sp.
ATTTCCGGCGGCGAAACCGGCGCCCGGCGGGGACCGTCCATTATGCCTGGCGGCAATACGGATACATATGCGGAAATTCAGCCCATTTATGAAGCCATTGCCGCCAAAGGACCTGACGGCAGACCGTGCTGCGCCTATATTGGCGGCGACGGTGCCGGTCATTACGTAAAAATGGTACATAACGGCATTGAATACGCCGACATGCAGCTCATTGCCGAAGCCTATTTGCTGCTGAAACACGTCGGCGCCTATGACAACCGTCAGATTTCAGATATTTTCCGCCAGTGGAACCAGGGCGAGCTGAAAAGCTTCCTCATCGGCATCAGTGCCGACATCTTTGCCGAAGACGATCCGGCAGGCGGACAGGTTCTGGATTATATTGTCGACCAGGCCGGACAAAAGGGGACAGGCCGCTGGACCAGCATCGAAGCCATGAAGGAGGGCGTTGATATTTCCCTCATTACAGCTGCCTGCAATGCCCGGGTCATGTCGAATCTGCCGGGCCGCGTGCGGGCTCAGGCCAGTCTGCGGACCGTAACTCCCGGCAGCGAACAGGGACAGGCCTTTGTAGACGCCGTGCGGGACAGCCTGTATGCTGCCAAAATCGTCGCCTATGCCCAGGGCTTTTCCCTGTACCGCAGCGCCTCTGACACGTACGACTGGCATCTCGATTACGGCACCATTGCGGCTATTTTCCGGGCTGGCTGCATTATTCAGGCCGATTTCCTGGAAAAGATTACCGAAGCCTATGAAGCCGATCCTTCTCTGGAAAATCTGGTATTCGATACCTTTTTCCAGCGCAGGATTAACGAAAATCAGGCATCGCTCCGCCGCATTGTCTGCCTGGCCGTGCAGAACGGCATTCCCGTGCCGGCCCATGCCAATGCCGTACAGTATCTGGATGCCTACAGCAGTCCCCACGTAGGAGCCAATCTGATTCAGGCTCAGCGAGATTACTTTGGTGCCCATACGTTTCAGCGCATTGATAAGCCCGGTGTATTTCACCATCAATGGCAGAAACACGATACAAAATAAGGGAGGTTATGTTCATGCCGCTTGTAATTCTGGCAGTTGCCATTCTGATATTATTCGTTCTGATTGTAAAGGTGAAACTCAACAGTTTTCTGGCTCTCCTGCTCGTAGCTGGCCTCGTCGGCATTGCCGAAGGCATGCCTGTAGATAAACTGATTCCTACTATTGAAAAAGGGCTGGGTGGAACCCTGGGCGGCCTGGCCATCGTCGTATCCTTCGGCGCCATGCTGGGAAAACTCATGGCCGAAAGCGGCGGTGCCCAGCGCATTGCTACGACATTAATCAATGTATTTGGCCGGGAAAAGGTGAAATGGGCCGTATGCCTGACTGGCTTTATCGTCGGCATTGCCCTGTTCTATGAAATCGGTTTCGTTTTGCTCATTCCGCTGGTGTTTACCATTGCTGCGGAAGCGAAAATTCCCCTTTTGGAAGTAGGGATTCCCATGGCTGCCGCTCTGTCGGTTACGCACGGCTTCCTGCCGCCTCATCCGGGCCCGACGGCTATTTCCATTATTTATAATGCCGATATTGGCACGACTCTGGTGTACGGTGCCATTATTGCCGTGCCGACAGCCATCGTGGCAGGTCCGCTGTACTGCAATCTGACCAGAGACATTAATCCGGAAATTCCCAAGGGATTGTACAATCCCAAAATCTTTAAAGACGATGAAATGCCGGGATTTGGCATATCCGTCTTTACGGCTCTGGTTCCGGTCGTACTCATGGCCGCTTCGGCCATTACCAAGCTGACCATGGCTGACACGTCGCAGGTTCGCTATGTCCTGACCTTCCTGGGACAGCCGGACATGGCCCTGACCATTTCCGTCGCCATTGCCATCTATACCTTTGGCCTAGGCCGGGGCAAGAAGATGGATGAAATCATGAAGACCGTACAGGATGCGGTCCTGGCTATTGCCATGATTCTCCTCATCGTCGGCGGCGGCGGTGCGCTGAAACAGGTACTGATTGACAGCGGCGTAGGCACGTACATTGGCAGTCTCGTTGCCGGTTCTCAGCTGTCTCCCCTGTTCCTGGCCTGGCTCGTAGCAGCCGTTATCCGCACGGCCTGCGGGTCGGCTACGGTTGCTGCCCTTACAGCCGGCGGCATTGCCGCACCTATCTGCGCCGCAACAGGCGCCAATCCGGAACTGATGGTACTGGCTACCGGTGCGGGTTCCCTTATTTTCAGCCCGCCTAACGATCCGGGATTCTGGCTGTTTAAGGAATTTTTTGGCCTGACCATTAAGGAAACCGTACGGACCTGGTGCGCCCTGGAAACGATTATTGCCGTCATGGGCCTGGCAGGCGTCCTGGTTTTGGATCTGTTTATCGGGTAAGAAAAAGGCACGGAGGAACGGGCATGGATACATCGCTTATTCAGCAAATTCCTGCGCTGCGCAGTGCATACGGCGGTCTGACCAAGTCAGAGCGCCGTATTGCCGATTATATGACAGCTTCGCCAGAGGCCTTTATAAACCAGACGATTGCTGAAATCGCAGGCGCAGCAGGAAGTTCAGAAATTACAGTATCACGATTCTGCAAAAAGCTGGGGTTCAGCGGGCTCCAGGAACTAAAACGAAACCTTGCCGCTGACGGGTCGGCCAAAGACAGGGCCTACGGCGATATTGACCGGGGCGATTCCTGTCAGACCGTTACGGAAAAAATTTTCCAGCATATCAGCGACGGCCTGCACGATACGCTGTCTCTTCTGGACAGCCATGCCGTCGATGAAGCGGCACAGATTTTGCTCCGCGCCCGGCGGATTGCCATATACGGCCTGGGAAATTCGGCGACCGTCTGCCGGGATCTGGCTACTCGCTACATTCGCCTGGGCTTTGCCGTGCAGGACTATGCCGATTCGCATATGCAGGTAACATCAGCAGCCTTGCTGACCAAAGAAGACGCCGTCATTGCCGTGTCGCACAGCGGCGCTTCGCAGGAACTGATCCAGTCTGTCGAAACGGCCCGGCGCAGCGGTGCTGCTATTATTGCCATTACCAGCCGCGTCCCTTCGCCACTATCGCAGCTGGCCCATATCTGTTTATGCGGCATGGGCCGGGAAGCAGCCTATTCGTCAGAAGCCAGCGCGTCCCGGCTTATTCACATGGCCATTGGCGACGTCCTGTATACGCGCATTGCCATGATGTCAGCCGAAACGTTTCAGAAAAATATGGAAAACATGCGCCGCGAAATAAGTAAAAAACGCATCTGACTTGTTGACTTTTAAACTGCTTATGCTATTCTTTAAATGATTAAAGAAAAAGAAGGCGAGCCTTATGAATGTCAAAGAAATGATGCGGAACAGTGCCGAATATATTTGTCAGATGCGCAGAGAATTTCATCAGCATCCGGAGCTGAGCATGGAAGAGCAGCATACGACTGCACGGATTGCTAAGGAATTGGATGGGCTCCATATTCCCTATGAAATTAACGGGGAAAAGCAGACCGGGTTAGTTGCCGTCATTCAGGGAAACCATGCCGGCAGCGCCGTGGCACTGCGCGCAGATATGGATGCCCTGCCTGTGAAGGAACATACGGGGCTCTCCTTTGCTTCGCAGACACCGGGAAAGATGCATGCCTGTGGGCACGATTCGCACATAGCCATGCTTCTCGGTGCCGCCAGGATGCTCATGGCCTGCCGCGATGAAATATACGGGACGGTGTATCTCGTATTTCAGCCTGGGGAAGAAACAGGGCAGGGGGCTCCCTATATGGCGCGTTTCGGCGATTGGTATGCCAAAGCCGGCGCCGTATTTGGCGGTCATATCTGGCCGGACATTCCGTCAGGAACGATTGGCGTCCGCAGCAATGCCTTCATGGCGGCGACCGATATGTTTACCATTCGCATTCATGGCCGTCAGTCCCATGGCTCGCAGCCCCAGGCCGGCGTCGATGCCGTAGTCGTCGGCTCGGCTATGGTCATGAATCTGCAGACGCTGGTATCCCGGCAGTTCAGCGCCGTAGAGCCCGTAGTCGTTACGGTCGGCACCTTCCATGGCGGCGACCGCTGGAATATTGTCGGCGGTGAAGCCGTCCTGGAAGGGACGACGCGGTATTTCGGCCGCGATGTCGGGAAAGAGTTGCCGGAAAAAATGGATCGTATCGTCAAATCTACAGCTGCTGCCTACGGCGCAGAAGCGGAACTGCAATATACGCCCATTGTACCGCCGACTATTAACGATCCGGCATGTACGGATATCGTGCGCCAGGCTGTGACCGAAGTTCTGGGAGCCAATGCCCTCCGTGAACACGACCTGGTCATGGGCGGCGAAGACTTTGCCTATTATCAGGAACATAAGCCAGGGAGCTTCTGGTTCATCGGCACCTACAATCCGGACGTGGGAGCCGTATACTCCAATCACAGCGATCACTTTACCATTGATGAAGCCGTTCTTCCCGGCGGCGCCGCAGTCTATGCCCAGACGGCCATAGACTGGCTGAAGGCTCATCAATAGGCATATAATTCAATATTCATTCCATGAACATGCGCTCATTGCGGTAAATGGGCGCATGTTTGCATCTACGCAGCTGTACAGCAGAAGTATTACATAAAATTTATGTATTATTTATATTCGAACCAGCCCGGCACATTGACTTTTAGAAGCGTCTATATTAC
>NZ_CATWFF010000160.1 GCF_958350005.1 uncultured Megasphaera sp.
GCCTGCCTTACAAGCAGGATGTCAGCAGTTCGATCCTGTTATCGCCCACCAAACTAAAAGACACACGCATTTGCGCGTGTCTTTTTTTCTTGCTGATGAAAACATGGACTATGAAAAAAGGGCCTTTTCACCATGCTTATTTTGTATACAGAAATATTTGCCTAACCTGAGGAAAGAAGGGCAAATGTATTTGATTCGGCCGTATTTTGGTATATAATAGGAAGTGTTGGAATTTAATTTTAGACATTTTTTAAGGAGTGATCCTCACATGCGATTTACTGAAGATTTAAAAGCTCGTGTTTCGAAAGCACAGAAAAAAATCGTTCTTCCTGAAACGAACAGCCGCCGTGTACTGAAAGCAGCTGAACGTGTTATGGCTGATGGATTTGCTAAAATTGTCCTTATCGGCAAATTAGAACAAATCAAAAAAGACGCTTCTAAATTCCAGATTGATCTTACCGGTGTAGAAGTTGTAGATCCCGAAACGTACTACCGTATGGATGAATTGTGCGAATACTTCGCTAAACGGCGTGAAAAGAAAGGCATGACTGTTGAAAAAGCTCATGACATTATGACGCACAACTATACATTCTTTGCTGCCGGCCTCGTTGCTCTTGGCGAAGCAGACGGCGTTGTTTCCGGTGCTGCTACGACTTCGGCAGACGTTATCCGCGCAGGCCTGCAGGTCATTGGCCCCCGTCCCGGCAACCACACCGTATCGAGTGCCTTCATTCTCCTGACCAATACGCCGCAGTACGGCGATAACGGCATCCTTGTCCTCGGTGACTGCGGTGTTATTCCTGACCCGACAGCAGAACAGCTGGCTGATATTGCCTGCATCTGCGTAGAACGGGCTCGTCGGACTGTACAGATGCTCGACCCGAAAGTTGCTTTCCTGTCCTACTCGACCATGGGTTCCGGCTCTGGCGAATCGGTAGAAAAAGTTCGCAAAGCCGTACAGATTCTGAAAGACCGCAATGTTGACTTTGATTTCGACGGCGAAATGCAGGCTGACGCTGCTCTGGTTCCGGAAGTTGGCGAACACAAAGCTCCGGGCTCCAAAGTTGCCGGCCATGCGAATGTCCTCATTTTCCCGAACCTCGATGCTGCCAACATTGGCTACAAAATGGTTCAGCGTTTTGCAAATGCTACGGCCCTTGGCCCATTGGTACAGGGCTTGGATAAACCTATCCTTGACTTGTCCCGTGGCTGCTCGTCGGAAGACGTTGCTGACGTCGTTGCCGTTTGCTGCTCCGATGCCATTACAGCTGACCTGTACAAAAAAGAACGAGCTGCAGCTAATCAGTAATTGCCGATATATATTGCATAAGAAAACTCCTCGAAACAGTGTTTCGGGGAGCTTTTTTATGCATGTTACCGTTTTACGCGCATGCGCCGGTTGCCGACGACCATGGACGGACTCAGGGTCCGATAGACCATATAGGTGAAAAAGAGAAAGCCAAACAGGAATACCAGGGCATATTCATCTGTCAGCGTTTGTTCCAGCGAAAAATAGTAGCCACAGGCCACGGTGAGGATGAGGCTGGCATACATGGACAGAATGACGCATTTCGTGCGCTGTCCCCGGTCTCGAAGGCGGTAAAAATCTTTGTATCGAATAGATAAGGCCAGGGTTACGATAATGAGTGCGGCAATGGCCAGGCTTACAGAAACAGGACCGGCGTTCAGGTACAGCGAAATCAGGACCAGCAGCATAAGTGAGAAGATGCCCAGAAAAATATATTTCTGCCGCTGCAAGTCCAGTACATCTTCCTGCACTTCGTCGTGATGACGCATTCGTTGTTTTGTCATGGCAAAGAGGACTCCTTTCTTCTGATTCGTAAAATAATATCTGTATTATATCATATTTGACAAGCTCTGCCAGTCGTGGTACAGTCGCAGAGAGAAAGGGGCGTGACTCTATGAACGCAGTCAAGATGTATGATGTAATTATTGTCGGTGCCGGTCCGGCAGGTATTTTTACAGCTCTGGAGCTGGCAGACCGGGGATTTCATATTCTCATGGTCGAAAAAGGCCAGGATATACGCGGCCGTATTGCGACAAGCCGCAATGCCGATGCGCCTGTGAAGGACAAAGTGCGCAATGTCGTCTGCGGCTGGGGCGGTGCCGGGGCCTTCAGTGACGGGAAACTGACGCTGACAACGGAATACGGCGGCAATTTGGATGATTATATGTCCAAAGGCGATCTGATGGACAAGATCCTGTACGTCGATGACGTGTACTGTAAGTTCGGCGGTGCCGGCCGCAAGGTATACGGCGGGGAACATGCTGAGGAAATCCGCCGCATTCAGCGCCGTGCTGCCGCTGCCGATTTGCGGTTTATTCCGGCCCGTATCCGCCATTTGGGAACAGACGTGAATGCCCAGATTCTGACGAATATGCACGACTTCCTGGCTGATAAAGTCGATATTATGGCCGATACGGCAGTCGAACATATTGCTGTTGCCAATGGAGCCGTACAGGGTGTCATCATTAACGGACAGCTCTATGGCTGCAAGTATCTGGTCTGCGCTCCCGGCCGGGAAGGATCAGAATGGCTCGTCCGCGAAGTGGCCAAGATGGGACTGAAGCTTACTTCCAATGCCGTAGATATTGGCGTGCGCGTGGAAATGCCGTCGGAAATTCTGGAAACCATTACGGATATTGTATATGAATCGAAGCTCATTTATTTCAGCAAATCCTTTGATGATCGGATTCGCACGTTCTGCATGAATCCCTATGGTTTTGTCGTAGAAGAAAACAACGACGGCCTTCTTACGGTAAACGGCCACAGCTATGCCCATAAGCGCAGTGAAAATACGAACTTTGCCATTTTGGTGTCCAAAAAATTTACGGAACCTTTCCATGAACCAATAAAGTATGGCAAGTATATTGCCAATTTGGCCAACATACTCGGCGGCGGCGTCATCGTACAGCGCCTGGGCGACCTTCTCGACGGCCGCCGGTCCACGCCGGAACGGATACAGCGCGGTCTCGTACGTCCGACGATGCCCAATGCCACGCCAGGCGATTTGTCCCTCGTCCTGCCGTATCGCCATATGCAGGATATTAAGGAAATGCTGGAAGCGCTGGACAACATTGCACCAGGAGCTAATTCACGTCATACCTTGCTGTATGGTGTAGAAGTAAAATTCTATTCCAACCGTCTGGAACTGAGCAAAGAACTGGAAACGAAAATCCCTAATTTCTTTGCCATTGGCGACGGTGCCGGCATTACGCGGGGCCTTGTACAGGCTTCTGCAGCCGGGGTCATTGTGGGCCAGGAAATTCGGCGCCGCGAACAAGTCTAAGCCTTACTTGTACAGCTTCTGCAGCGCTTCTAGGGCTGTGTCCACTTCTTCCGGCGTGTTCGTATGGCCAAAGGAGAAGCGGATCGTCCCGCCAGGAAAGGTTCCCAGGGTCTTGTGGGCTGACGGAGCACAGTGCAGGCCGACGCGGGTCAGGATGCCGTACTTTTCTTCCAGCTCTGCGGCTGCGATAGCATTATCAATGGCCGGCGAATAAATGGAAACGACGGCTGTTCTGTTTTTCATCGTCTTTTTTCCGGCAATGTGTATGGACGGAATGGCTGCCAGACCGGTGAGAAACTGCTCGGTCAGGGCCATTTCCTTCTGGCGAATGGCATCCAGTCCTGTCTGGCGCAGATAGATGAGGGCCTGATGAAGGCCGACAATGCCGGGAAGATTCGGCGTGCCTGCTTCAAATTTATCAGGCAGGAAATCGGGCATTGTTTCCAAGTGGGATACGCTGCCTGTGCCGCCGCAGATGAACGGCTTCATTGTCTTTGCCGTTTCGTCAGAGGCAATGAAACCGCCAATGCCCTGTGGGCCGAGAAGCCCTTTGTGGCCTGTGAAGCACAGAACGTCAATGGCCATTTGTTCCATGTCAATGGGCAGGACGCCGCCGGTCTGGGCTGAATCGACAATGAAAAGCAGTCCTTTGCGGTGGCAGAATCGTCCTACTTCCTCAATGGGAAGGACAGTGCCGCTCACATTGGAGGCGTGCGTCATAATGATGGCTTTTGTGTTGGGGCGGAGGAGACTTTCCATTTTTGAAAGAATCAATTCGCCTTCTGCCGTACAGGGAATGCGGTCAAAGGAGATGCCCTGTTCCTGCAGCTGTACGAGGGGGCGGACGACGGCGTTGTGCTCCATGGAAGAAATGAGTACGTGATCTCCTGCTGTCAGCAGACCGTGCAGCACGGCATTGATACTGGCCGTTACGTTGGCTGTAAAGATGACATTCTGGCAGTGCGGGAAGTGAAACAGCTCGCTGAGCCACTGACGGGTCGTATAGACCAGTTCTTCCAGATCATAAGCCGGGCCGTAGGAGCCGCGGTTAATGTTCACGCCATGGTTGGTAATGAAATCGCCGACAGCCTTGCCGACGCCAGGCGCTTTGGGAAAGGATGTGCAGGCGTTGTCCAGATAGATTGTATGCATAATTTTATATATCCTCCTTTATGAAAAAAATGGATTCCCGGTGTTCCTGTAATGTGTGTTGTGTATATTTAATCATAATATAGCATCCTGAGAATGACGGGGCAATATAC
>NZ_CATWFF010000161.1 GCF_958350005.1 uncultured Megasphaera sp.
TTGCAATACTCTTCTAGTACAGGATATTCAATAGCACATTCTTGATGCATGCATTCCATAAATTCCCAGATTGTAACATCGTTTTTATAAATTACGTAAGCACAATCGGAAATATATCCCAATACGTCGGCAATACGCTTTTTTCGGAATCCATAGTCTGTATACAACGTATGGATCGTGACTATGAGCGCACCCATCAGCATGTCCCGTGTTTTCTTCTTGACTGCCCAATCCTTTGAGCGGTCTGTTATTTTTTTCTCCAGCTTTTCTACGATTCTTTCAGCTTTGGGCCTGCTGAATCCGTTCTGTTCCAGCTCATCCCGCCATTCAAATATAATACCTTCTTTTTCCTGGTTGAATTTGTCCCACTGCTCATTCATAGCGGCAAATCGATTCCGACCAAATCCGTATTTATCGTGTAAGACCTGCAATATTAGTGTCGCCATCCAGTCTATACCGCTTTCCATTCCGGCCTGCACCCTTAATTCCCGTTGTTGTCGGTGTTGCTTGCTAAAAATGTTCATGTAATTTCTCCGTTTCCCTCCTACTTGAAACAACTCGTTTCAACTTGAAACGCTTTCCCCGGCGTAAATAGCCAGTCTATCATCAATCCCGTCGGTTTAACCCTAAACGGGGCCTTTTAACCCTAAATCTCTTTCTGCTCTTAGCTTCCGGTAGGGCCTCGATACGTTTCAGCAGCTTTTCTACGCCTGCCACATCTAGCCCGCCAATAACGTCGTTAGTAATCGGCGTATCATAGCATATATCCCAATATCCCCAAACTTCTTTACGATATTTCAAAACGGCCAATTCCCATAGCCCTTCTTTTCCGCCGTATGAATTCATCCCTCTAGTAACACTGGCTCCATAACCATTTTTAAAATAGAACTCGTATGTTGATGTTACAAAACAACGGCTATGGGATTCATCATCCGGCGTATATGCTCCAAACTTCATCTTGTTTTCCCTCCCATTGTAAGCGGCCTGTTCTTACTTTATCTCGTATAAACAAGCCGCTCTCTACTTCTACATCACAAAATCAAACAGCGTGGGCGCTTCCTGCTTTTCTTCCTCCGTCTGCAGGTATCCAACGCCGTCACGGAAATAATCGGGATTGAGTTCAATGCCAATGCCTTTGCGGTGTTTCTTCAGCGCTACCAATGGCACTGTCATTAATCCGCCGAACGGGTCCAGAATCGTTTCGCCTTCGTTGCTGTACCGATCCACGAGCCGTTCTACTACATCTATCTGGAGCGGACAAAGGTGCATCTGTTTCCGTTTCAATCGCTGCTGTGTGTTCAGTGTTTTCATCCGATTAATATCGTCCCAAACACTGTCATTCCAGCTCCCCGGCGCTACGACCATGAAGGTCGCTGGCAGTTTTCCGTCTTTATCCAGCTGTTCCGATAATTTTACGTGTTCGTCGTAGTTGTACACCGTGCCCCGGCTGTATTTCCGATATGCCGCTTGCAGGTTCTTCACCGGGATAGATTCCAATTCTTCTTTTGTCATGAGCCTGTCGCCGCTGGAACGCCAATATCCGTGAGCGTCAATCTGCCAGCGTCCCCGGCTGTAGTCCTCTTTGTTCTTCACAACCGGTACGTCAGCATAGGCATTGGACGTATCCGAGGGCAGTTTCCGGAACAGCAGCACATATTCTTCACATCCGACGCCCATCTTAGAGCCGTCCTTGCATTGCTCCGTCCATCCCAGCCGGTACGTCTGATTATTTTCCCGGACGACGTCCGTTACGACTGTAATCATGCCAAAAAACTGAAAGCCGTGCTTCATGTAATGCATAATCGTCAAGGCGTGAAACGGTTCCACCGTCGGCATGCCCGTTCCCGTCGTATTGCCAAACAGGATGCGGTCTTTTACATGGCAACAGAATACCCGCCCAGGCTTTAACACTCGCAGCAGGTTCGGCGTCATGTAATCCATCTGTTCAAAGAAGCGGGCTGTGTCTTCATTGTGTCCGAAGTCGTTATATGATTCGCAATATTCATAGTGATTGCCGAACGGGATCGACGTAATTACTTCATCCACGCTGTTGTCCGGCATGTTCTTCAGTTCTTCCACGCAATCATTATGAATGGCTCTGTAGTTTCTGCCCTTGACTTCGATACGCTTTACGCCGATACTGCGCTTCATCTCCTGCACTGCATCTGCCTGTGATAATCCGTACTGCCGGATAATCTTTGACATTTTCTCTGTCATTTCGTCGTACTGGCTCCATTTCTCTTTCAGCACTTTCAGAATTTCCTGCTCCGTTTCCATGTAAATAATGTCGATAATGACAGGTTCTTTCTGTAAAAAACGGTAGCACCGATGAATAGCCTGAATGAAATCATTGAATTCGTAGTCAATCCCTAAAAATATTTCACGATGGCAGTACCGCTGGAAATTGCAGCCGGACCCGCTCAGTTCTTTTTTCGTAGCCAGCAGTCTGTATTTCCCGGTGCCAAATTCGATAGTGTTCCGTTCCCGTGCATCCAAATCTTGTGATCCGTATATTTCCCGGCATTCCGGCAATGCCTTCTTGATAGCATGCCGTTCGGCTTCCAGGTCGTGCCAGATAACAAAATGGTCGTCCGGGCTTTCGTCTACGAGCCTCTTCATTTCCGCCACTCGCACGTCGATGGAATCTCTCTTTTCCTTAGCCGCCTGCGATAATCCAATAGCAAAATCAGAAATCATTTTACCTTGCCCGTCTTTCTCGTATGTGACGCCTGATTCTGTTGGCGATAACATGTGATACCGTACATCCAGCGGCGGCAGGTCGTATCCTTCATCGCTGTATCCCAAATCAGACGGCTTTTGCAGGAACAGTGCCCATGTACTGAGCCACAACCAGAATTCTTTTTCCTTGTGTGGATACAGGGTCAAGTTGTTCGCTTTCGTGCTGTCCCGCTGGAAGAATCGTGTCAGTGCCTGCGCCGTGTCCATGATTTCCAGATAGCCGGCGTAATGGATGAGTTCTTTGTACCGGTTCGGCGACGGCGTGGCTGTTGCTACCAGCTTATATGGAATGCCCTTGAATTTCGTCAAGAACGTCTGATAAGTTTTGCTGCCAAAACTACGTAATACAGACGCTTCATCCAATGAAATTGCTGAAAAATAATGTGGGTCGATATCGCCATCCCGGACCCGTTCATAGTTCGTAATCATAACAGGTGTCTTGCACTGCCGTACTTCTTCCATGGTCCGTACATATACCGGCGCTTCCATGTGCAGCAGTTCCACGGCGTCATGTGCAAATTCCTGTTTAACGCCCAGAGGGCAAACAATCAGCGCCTGTCCGTCGTCGTGCTTGCTGATCAGCCGGCACCATTCCAGCTGCTGAATACTTTTGCCCAATCCGAAGGCTTCAAACAAGGCACGGCGGCCGCCTGCAATGGCCCATAACACGGCATCTCGCTGATGCGGCTTAAGAATTGGGTTGATTTCCGATGGGTCGATGGTCATGCCTGTTTTCGGCGCTGTCACTACCTTTGTTTCTAAAAATTCTTCATAGTTCATCATGTAATCTCCTTTTTTTCAATCTCTATCTCGGTCTGTAATCCACAAAAACGTGATTGTTTATTTGCCCGGTAAACTTGTCGATAACAAGCCCCATAGGATGGCCGTCAAGCTGTCCGCCTTGCTCCATATTGAAGCGTATCTCGTTGTCGTTTTCTGCGATTCGCCGCAAGGTTATATCCGGCATCCTGGACCGTGCATAATTGACAAGTTTCGGATCCAGGAACGAATAGTATTCCGCGTCGTTCGGGTCTGCCGGCGGTTCGTCTCTTCGTTCGTCGTCCATGATTCAACACTCACTTTCACATGGCTTTTTCGCCTGCAAGCATGGCTATGGTTTCATTAGCCAGCTTTTTCCGTTCTGCCTGCTGTGGTGGCAATATGCCAACTTGCTCCCAGTGCCGCCGTTCTGTATGACGTTCCCGACACTGCTCGAACGCTTTTCTGAACTGCGCCCGCAATGTCGCTGTTTGTTCTACCGGCGTCTGGCAAATCTCAATCCAACCCAGATGATCAACTGTTTCTGTCAGCACGTCGTCTTCAAATGTCGGCTTGCAATACTGCCCGATGCTCATGATTTTTCGCTGTACCATTCCCCATGCTTCGTCGGCGTCCATCTGCTGTGTACCGCTGGCAATCTCTATAGCCTGCTGTGCCATGTTGCGAATCACCGCAATAGACGGCATGCGTTCTTCCGTCCGTATGATTTTTGACACGGTATTCGAGAGTATTTGTGGGTCAATGTCTGCTAAATGCTCCACATACAGCCGAACGCGGTCTTTCGTCAGACTGTTTGGGAATGCCAACTGTAGCGGCGCAATGGCTTTCAAGGTCGATACTTTAGTCTCCATGGCTCATTTCATCCTCCAATTCCTGCATGACGTCATAGATAACCTGCTTTCGTTCGTCGTCCGGACGATTCCATATCGCATTCCCGCCAGACTTTCGTTCATGGCCGTACTCATTACGTTCCCAAGTACGGACAGCGGCCCGCCAGTCACGCATTTTATTTT
>NZ_CATWFF010000162.1 GCF_958350005.1 uncultured Megasphaera sp.
GTCTACGCCAGCCCTGCGGTTTTGTTTTGTATCCCACAGCACCTGATGCAGGATTCTTCCACTCTTCCAGCGTTTTCGTCTTATCGACATATACGGCTTTCCAGTCGTCGTATTTCATCTTTCCCGGTACCTGCACGGTCTTTCCTGTATCTGGATCGCGGGCGGCACGTGTCGATTCGTCATCGTCTGTAATGCCTTCGATATATGGCACCGTTGTCGTACGGCAGTAGCAGTGGAAGGGCGGCATAGTCACGCCAGGCTTGGCATTAGCCCTGTTGAATACTTTACCGTCCAGATGTCGGCAAATAGGCGATGTTCTTCTGTCCAGCGTCGCAACAAGCTCATATTTTGCCACATGCAGCTTCTGCCAGGTACCCATACGGGCCGATTCCTGCACATACGCTGTCTCTGTTTCGGCCAGCCTGCGGGCACTGCTGAAGGACACGCTGAAGCGGTTGGCAATCCGACCGGCAAGCAGTGTCGTCCCTTCGGAAGCAATGAGCGTTCGTGTAATTTCCGACTGGAGTGTATTCAAAAGCCTGGTTTTATTATCCCAAATGCGCTCAGAGAAGTCCTTACCATCCTCCGCCCACGGCCTGAATACAGCTTTTTCAACGCTTGCTTTCGGGACTTCAGAAAACGTATCATATGCGCCCTGCATGGACTGCGTTTCATAGGCTGTCTGGTAATAGCTGTCCTCATATACGTCTTTCAGAAGCTCTTTCAGGTTGATTTCCTGTTGCTTAGCCAGCTGTTCAACGTAATGCGCCGTCTTGATATACAGCATTTGACTGCGGCTCAGCCTGGCCCGAATAGATGCCTGATCCAGCATCTTGATATACTCATCAGATAGGTTTTGCTGTTTTGCCAGTGCTTCATACCCTTTCAGCGTCATTTTAAACGCTTTTAGCTCCCTGGCGTCCAGCTGCTTACGGGCATCGGCCAGGCTCAGGCCGGTTTCGTCAGCATAGCGGGTATACCATTCAACGACCTCATCGCGCAGCTGCTGCAGCGTGTATTCATACACTCGTTTCAGGTCTGCCATAGCCTTGTCGGCCTTATCCATTTCCCGCTGTTCCAGCCGCTCAAATCGACGCTGCCAATAGTCCTTATTCGCCATCTACGCCACCGCCTTGCGGCTCCTGCCCGCGCAAAGCGTAATCAAGGCCCAGCTCTTCCTGCTGATCTGCCTGCATGCGCTTTAGCTCTTCCGCCGTATCCTTGACCCAGGGATGGTTGGCAATAATCGTCTCCTTGCTGATAACGCCTTCGGAGTTGCGGCAGTTTGTAATGACTTCCGATTCGTTGACCGGCGTATCCCGATTGAAAACAAACTCGACATCGCCGGCCGTTTCGCCGTTAATACCGAGATACGTGTTGACAAACCACATCAGCTGTTCCAGCGACGCCTGGAACTCCATCTCAAGGTTGTTTGTATCAATATCAATGTCGCTGTAAATACTGCTGATATTCATTTGATTGGGATTATTGCTCATACGGTCGTCGCGGGCGTCAAACCCGTTCCCGCAGTCAATAATCGCCTTATTTAACAGCTTGATGATCGTTTCGTAATTCTGCGAGTTGACCTCTATCGTCAGGGTTTCGACGCCGCCCTGCACGCCTTCTCGGGTTCGGACTTTTACGACGCCATAGACAGCCAGGTTATACCGGAACTCCGACAGGTCCGTGCCGTCGTAGTTTTTAATGACGAGGATCGTATTGCGCACGTCTTCACACATAATATCAGCAAAGTTACTGATCAGTGTGTTCAGTGCATCCTGCAGACATTTCACGCGCCGAATAAGCGGCAGCTCTTCTTCGTTATACTTAAAAGCAATCAGCGGCACCCGTTCCCAGTTCATCGGCTGGCCGTCTATGGTAAGATAGGCGCCGCCTGCTCGCTCAACGTCAGGACGGAGCTGATTGTTCTCCCAGATGAAGTATTTGACGCCACTTGTTGTGTAATACTCGACTTTATGGACGATTTTAGGCTGTTTGCCCTCGTAAGTCGCCACATCATAGATGCGAAGAAACGCATCCAGCTGCTCGTGTTCTTCGTCTGCCCAAAACGGCAATATCTGCGATGGCGGAAACCGCTTAAATCGCAGGCCGTCTGCCGTTACATACGGATGCAGGTACGCAATCCCGCCATTCAGTGCATCTGCGCCAATGTGCCTGAGCCGTCTCCGGAACGCCTGGTCAAATACGCCGTCCAGCAAATCGCCGTATCCTGTGTCATCGGTCTTAACCTCGAAAGGCTTAGCCAGCAAATAATTCACCTTCTGATCTACCAGCTTAGCGTAACGGTTATAGGCGATACGGTTATTTGGCAAGTTGTGCAGCGTTATCTTTCGACCGCCCTCGCCGATAACCTTGCGCTCTTTATGGTCGATGTCTAAGTACTGGCGATAATAGGCAGCACCGGTTTTCATCCAGAGCCGCCGGTTTGATACAAGCCAGGCCCGCAGCTCTTCCTCCAGGAATTCCGTTTCTGTCATACCGGACTGGCTGCCCTTCTGGAGCAGCAAATCCCACCATCGTTGTAATAGCATAGTATCACCATCCAAACAGCGGGGCATCGTTGATTCGTTCCAGCGCATACCGGACAGCATCAATCGTGTGATTGTTCTTATCCGGATAGACGGATTTAAAATTCCCCAGCTTATCTTTCTCTAATTCATACTGTGTAAACTCCCGTGCCGCATTTGGACAGCGGTCGGGATCAATAACAATTTCTTCGATTTCGTCTTTCAGGAAGCGGATGCCCCGCTCTACGCTGCCCGGACCTTTAACAGCTCCTTCGGCATGAACACCCCGTTCCTCTATATCGTCTATAGATTTCGGCTCAGCGCTGTCGCAAATAACCAGGCCCTTTTCGGGGTTCTCCTGGTTAATGTAAGCTGCCGCTTTGGCGTTGGACATGTTGACGCGGTACAGCTCACGGAAAATATACAGCCGCTTCCGTGTCTTATCGTATTGTACGACCATATATGCCAGCGGATCGGCGGCATAGCCCCAGTCCAAGCCGCGGTATATACGGTCGAATAGCCCGATTTCCTCATCGGTAATATGTCGCAGTGTCACATTGCGGAATACTTCGCCGCCTGTCCCCGTCACTTCACCTAAATACTGATGCCGATACTTTTCATCGTTGACGGCCTTCATGTGCTCCGCTTCAGCAATAAAAGGCGCGCCCAGCCAGTCAGCCGGCACCGTCAGGTATGTGCTGTGATGGACGATTTTGTCAGGACGGTCCAATGACGCTTCATAATTTACCCAGGACTGCACAGATTCCGGCGGATTGTACGAATAAAAGCACCAGAATGTTGTGCCGCCACGCATAACTGACTGCAGCACGGTATTAATCGTATCCATTTCGGGGAACTCTGCCAGTTCTTCAAACCAGATATAAGCAAAATAGCCATGGCTGAGCTTGATAGATTTACTCTTCAGTGGATCATCGACGCCGCGGAACACAATACGCTGCTTGCCATATGACAACGACAGCGGACTGATACGAGCCTTCCACTTATCGGCAACGCCTAGCTCATCAATGGCCCAGATAAGCTGCTCATATACCGATTCGCGCAGGGTTCCGCCGACCTTACGAAATACAACAGCGTTGCGCCGTGTCTCTTTCATCATGCCTAGGATAATTTCAATGCTGATAAAAGACGACTTTGTCGATCCGCGCCCGCCTTTGAGCCAGTAATGTGTTGCGTCGTGTCGTTTTACCTGGCGATGGAGCTGATAAAACGACGGTGCAATCCGGTCTTTTATACTAACTTTTGTCTGGCACATCATCAACAATCACCACGCTTTCCTGTTCCGTATCCTGCATAGCTGATACTTCTGCTTTGAGTTTCGCGATGCGCAACCGCTGTTCTTCATCTGCCAAACCTTGGCGGCACATCTCATCGTATTGCTTAATCATGTTGTTCAGCGTACCCATGGCCCGACTCTGGGCCTGTAAAAATACGGCTTGCTTTTCATAAGCTTCTTTATACTCGTATGCATCCGTGCCATTGCCGGATAAAGTATGCCGTTTAGTAACGTCCTCGGCACCCCTAACAAACATAATCTGCTGCGCCCGGACGATGGCCGCGTATTTCAGGCAGATATTTTCCCAAAGAATATCTATCAGCGCCTTTTGCTCAAAGGCCTCGACAAGCTCCCTCGTTTCTTCTGGCAGGTACTTGGCAAACAGCCCATGCGTCGCCGCGTTCTGATTCACCCGCCGCGTTGGTATTAAAAAAGGGTGCGCCCGTTTTTTTGTGTGCACCCTTTTCGCGCTTCCAGCCGTACCGCCGCTGCCAAGACTTTACCGTATTAACGGAAACGTCGTACTTTTTCGCGATTTCCTTGTATTTCAGCCCTTTCACATAATCGTTATAGGCCTTTTCCCACGTCACCATAATACATATTCACCACCGCCAGTTGTTTGTTTTGAAATTGGCAGGTGCAGCAAGGCTCGAACCTCTGCCTGCGTTTTTGGAGCCCGCCGTGCTACCGTTACACCATGTGCCC
>NZ_CATWFF010000163.1 GCF_958350005.1 uncultured Megasphaera sp.
AAACTAAAGGAATAGGATGCGTATTTGTTCGAACCGGAAAAGGCATCTCATAGAATTGATGGGTTGAAACCCGGCGAAGGAACAGACCCCGATGATGGGAAAGACCTGACAGATCAGCAGGTTTTTGAACAGGCATTGAATATGTAAAAGGAGAGTGACAGAACATGGCAATTAATACCTTGGAAATGACTAAAATTTTTCAGCAGGCACTGGATAAACAGATGCTTGTCGGTGCTACATCTGGCTGGATGGAAACGAATGCAGCCAATGTCAAGTATAATGGCGGCGATACGGTTAAGATGCCGACGATTGAAGTGCAGGGCCTGGCGAACTATGACCGCGATAAAGGATTCAATCAGGGCGCCGTTACGCTGAGATATACGGATTACAAACTGACCCAGGACCGGGGCCGTACCTTCCACCTGGATTCTATGGATGTAGACGAATCGAACTTCGTGGCTTCTGCCGGCAACGTAATGGGCGAATTCCAGCGCACGCAGGTTATTCCGGAAGTGGATGCGTACCGCTACAGCAAAATTTATTCGCTGGCAAACGGGGCAAGCCGTGTAACCGCGTCCTTTACGCCGTCGGCGACTACGATTCTGGCACAACTGGATAAGGAAATCACAACGATTCAGGATGCCATTGGCGATGCAGAAAGCCTCGTTATTATCATGTCTACACCGGTACGCACCATTTTGAATACTGTCAAGGATATTGAAAAGCACCTGGACGTAACGAATTTCAAGGCCGGCGCTATCAACACTCAAGTCCGCACGTACAATGAAATCCCTATTCTGGGTGTTCCCAGTGCCCGCATGAAATCGAAATATACCTTCAACGACGGCACGACAGAAGGACAAACGGCCGGCGGTTTTGTGGCGGCTGCTGATGCCGTCGATATTAACTGGATTATTACGTCGCGCCGTGCGCCGATCGCCATCTCTAAGACGGATAAGGTTCGTATTTTTGAACCGAATGTCAATCAGAATGCCGACGCCTGGAAACTGGATTATCGTAAGTTCCATGACCTGTGGATTCCGACAAGCCGCTTGGCGTCCGTATGGGTTAATACGGCGGGGGAGTAGTGCCGGCAACCAACAATATCGTCGGCTCAGCCGTCGTTGGTTCGGCAATTGTAGGATAGAAAGGAGTGGATAGAATGGCATATACAAAAAAGGTATGGAAACCCGGCGACGTGATTGATGCTGGTTCGTTGAATCACCAGGAAGACGGCATTGCAGCCGCCAACAATCTGCATAGTGGCAGCCGGATTTTTCTGGCGAATATTGACGTAGAAAGCAATGCAGACGTAAACAAAACGGATTTGACAATCCCCGACGGCATAACCCCGGATGTCGATGACCTTGTTTTTGATGCGAATGGAGATACGTACTATATCACAGCTGTTGCAGATACGACCGTGCATGTGGGACAGGCTACCGCTGTCCATCTGAAAGGGCCTAAAGGCGACGCTGGTGCAGCCGGCCCCGCTGGCCCTGCTGGTAAAACTGGCGCTGCCGGTGCTGCTGGCCCTAAAGGTGACAAGGGTGACAAGGGTGACAAGGGTGACACTGGAGCAGCTGGGGCCGCAGGCGCAGCAGGGGCAAAAGGTGCCGGCGTCAAATCTCTTACCCTTACGATTAACGGCACGGCTATTACTGGCACGTGTACACTCACAGATAACAGTACGGTCGCCGTTACGGGTACATATACCCCGGCTTCTGGTTCGTAAAGCAGGGAGTGAAACGCCTATGGCAGACTCATTGAGCAACGTTAAAATGCTGATTCAAGCAGCTACGGGGTATGAAGTGCAGATTGCCGATGACGCCCTGCTGAACTGCCTGCTGCAGGCAGAACAACAAGCCATCGTAGACGACTGCAATCTGGATGCACTGCCGGCAGAACTGGAACCCGTCGTCGAAGAACGGACGGCCGGGAAATTTCTGCAGCTGAAAAAAAGCGCTGTCTTGAATGAAGACGACGCCTCTGTTGTAACACGCATCGAAGAAGGCGATACGACAGTTCAATTTGAAGGCACGTCGGCAGAATCCCGCCTGGACAGCTTGATTTCGTCATGGTTAAGGGAGCGTGATCTGGCATGTTACCGAAGACTTCGCTGGTAAGGAAAGCACTGGAACGGCTCTACGATGGGCAGGCAACTGTCTGGGTGTATCAGGATGGGGCTCCTGATGAATCCGGCATCGTGTCCCCGGAGCCGCAAAAGACAGGGCCATATCCCTGCCGCGTATCATATAAAACCACAGCTCCGGCTGAGCAGGGCGATAGATTGGCGTCTTTTGACCAGTCTATTACCTTGTTCCTGTCTCCGGATATTATTATTGCTGTCGGTTCTGATATCGATGTTGAACAGCGGGGCCGGACACTGCAGTTTACGGCAGCTGGCGTTCCTGCTGTTTATGACAGCCATCAGGAAATACCGCTCCTGCACAGAGGCAAATATGATGGCTAATGTAGACGTATCCTTTGCCGGGATGGAAGACCTGCGCCGGCAAATTGAACGGCTGAATGATTCGAAGGAGAAGCGGGCCTGTATGGAAGAGTGCGCCGATTCTCTGGCGCAGGTGTATCTGGCAGAAGCGATTAAAAATACCCCTGTTGGCGGGGCCAGAGAGTTTGAAGTGGCCGAGAAGGCTTATTCCCATATTCGGGCTGTGGAAGTCGGGGCCAAGGAAGCAGCGGCGGCTAAGAGGCGCACTGCGCGCAATTTCCATGCTGTCAAACGAATAAAGAGACGTCGTAAAAGGGGAAATCAGTACCTTGTGATTACGGCATCTGAACACATGCGTCGTAGCTGGGACGCCGAGGCGATGCAGAAAAAAGGGCAAACCTATTCTGTCAAGGTGTTCAACACGGCATCTTATGCCAGCTACGTCAACGACGGGCATCGCCAACGGCCTGGCCGATTCGTGCCGGCTATTGGCAAGCGCCTGGTACGGTCCTGGGTACCAGGGCAGCATATGGCTGAGAAAGCGGAGAAAAAGACACGCCGTGTATCTAAACGGTTGTTATCGCAGATTATTACGGCGTACCTGGAAAGGAGGCTGCTGTAATGGATGATGTCAAATGCATTGTTGAAGGGATAGCGGCTGTGTTATCGCAGCAAACAGGCTATGTTGTGTATACAGACTATCATAAACAGCATGCCCAGTTTCCCTGCTTTTATATCGATCTTATTGATGCTTCTCAGGAACAGGAGCTGGGAAATCGATACTGGCGGGAGTACGCTTTTGACATTATGTTGTTTCTGGATAAAAACGGCGAAATCCATGACCGGCGTCGTCTTATGGCCATGGCGGATACGGCATTTATGATGCTGGAATACATTGCCATAGAGGGCGATCGAAAGCTGCGGGGCACAGATATGAACTATCGTATTACCGATAATGTGCTGCATGTTTTTGTCTCATATAACACGCATATCCTGAAAGAAGCGGATGCGCTGCCGGTTATGCAGACACTGCATACAGAAGGAGGGATTATACATGAGTGAGGAAGTAACAGCAACGACAGCGGCGAAGTTTGATGCCGTGGCTGTTGTGAAGTCAAAGAAGTACAGGCGGTATGCTGATTTGCTGTGCTGCGAATTAGACGAGCATACACAGTATACCTATGCTGAAATTGATACGATTATTCACGGGGCGCTGGCACGCCCTGTTGTACGGACCGTAAATCCGTAACGAAGGGAGACGATAATATGGCTTTAGGAGGCGGCATCTGGTTGTTCCAGAATAAGAAATTACCAGGTACGTATATTAATTTTGTCAGTAAAGAACGGGCGTCGGTAACGATTGCAGACCGCGGCTATGGCACGATGGCCCTTGAATTGGACTGGGGCCCGACAGGGAAGGTTTTCCGCGTAGATGCAGACACGTTTCAGACCGACTGCCAGAAAATTTTTGGCTATGACTATGGGCATGTCAGCATGAAAGGACTGCGGGATCTGTTCATGAATTTAAAGACCGGCTATTTTTACCGGCTGAATGGCGATGGGGAAAAAGCCAAAAACGATATCGCCGAAGCCGTCTATCCTGGCGTTCGCGGCAATGATATTTCCGTTGCGATTCAGGCAGATGTGGATCATGCCGATAAATTCGTCGTTACGACTTATTTAAATACCGATGGCGTAATAAAGGCCGTAGATACGCAGGATAATGTGGCCACCGGCGAGGAGCTGACAGCCAATGCCTATGTGAAATTTATCAAGAAAGGCGACCTGGAAGCTGTGGCGTCTACGCCCCTTGCCGGCGGGACTAATGGCACCGCCGTTACAACGGCGAACTATCAGTCCTATATTGAACTGATTGAGCCCTATTATTTTAACTGCCTGGGATACGCGGGAACCGATGCGGCGATTCAGTCGCTGCTGATCAGCTTCGTCAAACGCTGCCGGGAAGACTCGGGGGCAAAATTCCAGGTTATTTTATACGGCAAGGAA
>NZ_CATWFF010000164.1 GCF_958350005.1 uncultured Megasphaera sp.
CGTTTTTATATGGTTCATCCTGTTCTATTGCTGCATTCGCCGGTACACAGGAAGTTTCTGCAAATGGCGCAGCGTAAACAGAGCTGTCACGCCAATGAGGATACCCGTGCCCGTTCCGGCAACGGACAAGATAGGCAGATACAGCAGAAGTTTGCTGTTTTCCACGATCATAGCGGCGACAAGGACCTGTCCCAGATTGTGGAAAATACCGCCGGCAGCGCTGACGCCGATAAGGCTGAATTTGCCCCATTTCTGCAGCAAGATCATAGCGGCCAGACTGAAAGCCGCTCCGGCCAGGCTGTACAGAAAGGCATTGATGCCGCCGCCAAAGGCCGAAGCCAGCAGAATACGCAGCGTCAGGATAAGGCACACATCCCGCTTCCGCGGCAGTACATACAGGGCAATGACCGTAATGAGGTTGGCCAGGCCCAGCTTCGCTCCCGGCGCAATGAACGGCACAGGCAGCATGCCTTCAATAATATACAGAACCAGGGACTGGGCGACGAACAGCCCCAGAATGATAATATGAAATGATTTTTGCATGGCCTCTCCTTCTAGCGTGCCGGAATGACGTCCGGTTCGCCGTCATCTGCACGGATTTCAATGAGAACCTTATGGGGCAGACATACCGTCGTCGCGCCGGGCTGAGAAATGAATCCTTCGCTGACACAGATCTGATCCGGGCAGTCCGCATTGGTAATGCCAATGGTTTCATCTCGTACGACGACTGTATTATAGCCCCGGTCTGTAACGATGGTAAAGGTCTCTTCACCGCGATGACCGGTGAGGAGAATTTTCTTATATACAGTCCCGTTCACCTGCACGACAGCATAGGTACTTCCGGAAGATTCGGCATCGCTGAGCCAGAACAGGCCTGCCGGAATCAGCGACAGCACCAGCAGGGCGGCGATGAGGATAATATCCCATTTTTTTATCATATATCTGCTCCTTCAAACCTGAATATACTGGTTACCATGGTAACATAGTTTGCCAAATTTTGCTATAATAGAAAAAAACAGAAAGGGGCTTTTTTATGAAATCATCTCTGATGGCCGTGCTGGCTGCAGGCACGTGCCTTCTTTTCGCCGCAGGCTGCAGTTCCAGTTCGCAGACATCTCCAGCACCAGCCGAAACGAAACCGGCTGCAGCGGCACAGAAAGCGCCGGCTCCGCCTATTTCCGCAGAATCGGAACGACTCTATACGCAGGGGCTGGCAGAATATGAACAGCTGCGCTACGATGCGGCTATTGCCGCTTACGATCAGGCCCTGGCTGCAGACCGAAGCAACTACAAGGCCCTGTCGGGCAAGGGCGTCGCCATGGCCATGCGCGGCAACGATACTGGCAACAAGGATGATGTTACCAGCGGCATCTCCCTGATTCAGCAGGCCCTGTCCATCTATCCCGACTATACGGCAGGCTTTTACGACCTGGCTCTGGCCTGCAAGATTAACGGTCAGGGTGATGTAGCCATTCAGTATTTCAAAAAGGTCCTGGCTGCCGAACCGGACAATACGTGGAGCTATTACGGCATTGCCACGATTTACGGCGACCGCGGTCAGGCAAAAGAAGCCGTGGCCTATCTGAAAAAGGCGGCCGCCCTGGATCGCGAAAACGTCGTGAAGGCAGCGCAGACTCAGTCCCATTTCGACCGCATCCGCCAGGACCCGGAATTTCAGGCTCTGGTTCAGCCCTGAAGCACAATATACAAAGGTATGACAAAACGAGGCTGTCCCATGACGGGACAGCCTCGTTTCTGGTATCGTTACCTCTTATGGTTCCATCGTTTCTTCGGCAATTTCGCAGAGAATATGACCGATGAGGATGTGCATTTCCTGAGCTCTTGCCGTCGTCTTGGCCGGCACGGCCAGGCACAGATCACACCGGTCTTTCATCTTGCCGCCGCCAATGGCAGTCATGCCAATGACCTGCATGCCTTTCTGTCTGGCTGCTGCAATGGCTGCGACGACATTGGCGCTGTTGCCGGACGTGGAAATGCCGACCAGGACGTCACCAGCATTTCCCAGAGCCAGTACTTGCCGGCTGAATACGGTATCATAGCCGTAGTCATTGGCTACAGCCGTCAGAATCGACGTGTCGACCGTCAGGGCAATAGCCGGGTAGGGGCGCCGTTCTTTCTGGAAGCGGCCGACAATTTCTGCTGCCAAATGCTGGGCATCGGCAGCGCTGCCGCCATTGCCGCAGAACAGAATCTTATGGCCCGATGACAGGGCCTGCTGTATTATGGCGCCGGCGCGGGCAATGTCGGCGGCCATGGCTTTCGTCGCCTGCAGTACCGCTTCGTGTTCAGCCAGGCGCGTTTCTACGATGTTCATATGCATGTTTCTCCTTTCCGGCACTAACAGTCCGCTACGACGCGGATTTCGCCGCTGTGTGGATGAATGACCATGCCGTAAATGGAAAGGGTATCCGGCAAATAGGGATTGGCCCGCAGATGGCGTACCGTTTCCCGGACAGATTCGTCAATATTGCCGATACGATCGGCCCACTGCTTCAGTTTGGGACGAACGGCTTCAATGTGTTCCGGTGCAATGCCGGCAGCCGCCATTTTTTCACACAGACTGGCTGACGTCGTCTTGAGCATGCCGCAGTCGTCATGGCCCATGACGACAATGTCGTGTACGTGAAGTTCGTACACGGCCACCATGAGACTGCCAATGACACTGTCAAAGTCTTCACAAGCCGTATTGCCGGCTACTTTGATGATCTTGGCTTCTCCCCGGCGCAGCCCCATAGCCGGTTCCAGAAAATCGAGAAGCCGTGTATCCATACAGGTCAGAACGGCCAGATTGCGGTTGGGATACTTGCTGACCTCTTCCGGATTACTCATGAGATGTTTTTCCATAAAGGCCTCATTGGCCTTGATAATTTGTTCCGTAAACAGAGACATACGCTGTACCTCCTATGCCTGCACTGCGTCCATGAGCTTTTTGGCCTGCACATAGGCGTCTATGGCCAGGGCCGTCTTGCGTCCTTCCCGCATGGCCAGAACGACGGTCTGCGGTTTGTGGACAATATCGCCGGCAGCAAACACGCCGGCCTTGCTGGTCATGCCATAAGGCACGTCCTTGACGGCAATGTAGCCGTCGTCATTGGCAGTGACGCCGAAGGAACGGACCACATCCAGTTCCGGTTTGTTGCCAATAGCGGCGATGATTTTATTGGCTGGCACGACGCCGAATTCACCGGTCGGCACCATGGTGGCGTCTTCCAGGATCTGCTGCTTTTCGTATTTCAGGCCTTCTACGTGGTCCGTGCCAACGACGGCTTTCGGAGCCGAATAAAACTGGAACTGTACACCGTCGGCTTTGGCTTCTTCGTATTCGGACGGCAGGCATTTCATATTTTTTTCTGCCCGGCGGTAGACGATGTGTACCTCAGCGCCCAGGCGCAGGGCCGTGCGGGCTGCATCGATGGCGACGTTGCCGGCGCCGACGACAATGACGTGATCACCGGCCTGAATGGGAAGATCGGCCATGTCTGCTTCGCCAAACTGCACGTTCTGTACCTGGACGAGGAAGGATTCGGCACCGACGACGCCCTGTACCTGGTCGTTGGCTACGCCCAGGCTCCAGGCATCCATGGTGCCAATGCCGATGAATACAGCATCAAACTGGGATTCTAGGTCTTCCATGGACTGGTCCCGGCCGATTTTGACGCCGAACTGCATGGTGACGCCCATCTTTTCCAGATATGCCGCTTCCCGGCTGACAACTTCCTTATGCAGTCGGAACGTGGGAATGCCGTACGTCGTCGTTCCGCCCGGCTGGGAAGCAGCCTCAAAAATTGTGACGTCATAGTCCCGCTTAGCCAGCTCTCTGGCCGCTGCCATGCTGGCAGGACCGCAGCCGATGAGGGCTACGGAGCCACTGGTCTTACGGCTCTGATGAACTGGCAGGAATCCGCCATCCATGGCCATATCGGCAGCAAACCGTTCCAGTTTGCCAATGGCTACGGGACGGCCCTTTCTGCCCAGTACACAGGCGCCTTCGCACTGGTTCTCCCGCGGACATACGCGGCCGCAGATAGCCGGCAGGTCGCTCTGCTGATATATGTGTTCCACAGCTTCCCCGAGATTTCCCTGCGTCAGGGCATGAATAAACTGGGGAATTTCATTATGAATCGGGCAGGCCTTGCTGCACTGCGGAACTTTGCAGTGCAGGCAGCGTTTCGCTTCTGCCACGGCTTCGGAAAAGGTCAGATCCCGATCATGAAGGGGTTCCTCATGAAAGGACGACAGGGGATTCTTGGTTTCACTCACAGTAAGGATCACGGTTCCTTTCTATGTAAAATGGCGCCGCACGAATGGGCCGGACAATAAAAAAAATGGTGCGCCCAAGATGACTCGAACATCCGACACGCAGTTTAGGAAACT
>NZ_CATWFF010000165.1 GCF_958350005.1 uncultured Megasphaera sp.
ATAAGCAGTAGGTAAAGCAGTTTCTTCGGCAAGTACATACTTGTGGACTTCATCAAAAAATTCAAGATACGCAAAAGTAATCAAAGGAGCGATGTTATTATGAGTAAAATTTACACATCTATGTTGGATTTAATTGGCAATACCCCATTATTATCGCCAGTTCGTTTTAATGCCGCTACAGGCGTTAAAGCAAACCTGCTCGTAAAATTAGATGCCTTCAACCCGGCTGGATCGGCAAAAGACCGAATTGCCAAAGCCATGATTGAAGATGCTGAAAAGAAAGGCATCCTGAAAAAAGGCTCTGTTATTATTGAACCGACAAGCGGCAACACAGGCATTGGCCTGGCTGCTGTAGCTGCTGCCAAGGGCTATCGTGCCATCTTCACCATGCCGGAAACCATGTCCATTGAACGTCGCAACCTCATTGCCGCATATGGTGCCGAAATCGTCCTGACAGAAGGCAAAAAGGGCATGCAGGGCGCTGTAGACAAAGCCAACGAATTGGCTAAAGAAATTCCGGGCGCATTTATTCCCGGCCAGTTCACCAACCCGGTTAACCCGGAAATTCATCGTCTGACAACAGGCCCGGAAATTTACAACGACACAGACGGAGCTGTTGATATTTTCCTGGCTGGTGTCGGCACAGGCGGTACGCTCAGCGGTGTTGGCGAATACTTGAAAGCAAAGAAACCGTCTGTAAAAATTATCGCTATCGAACCTGCCGATTCTCCGCTCCTTTCGCAGGGTCATGCAGGCCCGCATAAACTGCAGGGCATTGGCGCCAACTTCATCCCCGATACGCTGGATCAGAAGATTTACGACGAAGTCTTCACTGTCACGACCGATCAGGCCTATGAAACGGCTCAGAACTTCTCCAAAGAAGAAGGCCTGCTCATCGGTATTTCCGGCGGCGCTGCCTTGTACGCAGCTGTTCAGGTAGCAAACCGTCCGGAAAATGCCGGCAAGACCGTTGTTGCCTTCCTGCCGGATAATGGCGACCGTTACCTGACAACACCGGGCTTCATTAAACAGCAGTAACAGACTGGCACAGACAGTACAATATAATCACTAATCCAGAGAACCTCCCCGACTGATGTCGGGGAGGTTCTCTGTATATAAACAGGAGCATACGCCCTGTCTGGCTATTTACTTGAAATCTTATTGAAGGACATCCATATCGCGGCTGGCAACGATATCTACACCTAAACCCAGAATATTGGCGGCAATGACATCGCCGGCCTTTACCGGAGCTTCTACGGAAATGTGGCGCAGTGCTTCTGCACAGTCCATGATCCGACCTTTAGGCAGTGTTGTTTGGGACACAACAGGAAGCAGAGGAAGTTCTCCGCCAGTAATACGAACTGTCGACGTAAGCATGCGCTGCGGATTTGTCAGTTCCTGACGGGCATATACTTCTCCGCGGGGACACGTATTTCCCGTTACGCTCGTAACGGCACCATCGGTCAGCGTAACGGTCAGCAAACAGCCCATGGGGCACATAATACAGTTCAGTTGCTTTGTTTCTACGCTCATGTTATGCTTCCTCCTTTACGGAAACAGTCCAGTCTTCATGATGGCCCTTGGCCTTGTCTGCCGGCACGTTAACGGCAATCATTTCACTCGGCTTGGCTACAGGAAGAACTTTGGTCAATAATACATCTTCCCCGCTGCGTACAGTAAGACGTACTTTTTTCATCGGTTTGCGGACCCGCATGAACAGACGGATTGTTTCTCCTTCTGCATCAGCGCGAATATGCTGCGGAACGCAGGTACGGACTTCATCGATAGCTTCTACCTTGACATCTGCTACGGCAGGAGCCAATTGTTCCTGTGCTTTCAATGCCGCATATTTCCCGGCAATTTCCGCTTCTTCTGATACGAAGTCGACCAGGTCATGAACGTGGACGACGTTGCCGGCAGCAAAAATCCCGGGCATGCTCGTTTCCCGATGCTGATCGACAATTGGGCCGTTGGTCAGCGGATGCATGGCCAGTCCCAGGCCGCGGGACAATTCATTTTCCGGAATCAGGCCCACTGACAGGAGCAGCGTATCGCAGTCAATATCAAATTCCGTGCCGGCAATAGGCTGCATATGATCGTCTACTTTGGCCGCCGTAATTCCCGTTACGCGGTCCTTGCCATGGATGGCCGTAATGGTATGAGATAAATACAGAGGAATGTCGTAGTCATACAGGCACTGTACCATATTCCGGGTCAGGCCATTGGAGAAGGGGCAGATTTCCAGGACAGCCTGGACTTTGCAGCCTTCCAGTGACATACGGCGGGCCATAATAAGGCCAATATCGCCGCTGCCGAGGATGACAATTTTTTTGCCTGGCAAATAGCCTTCCATATTGACCATCCGCTGTGCTGCACCGGCTGTAAAGACGCCGGCCGGACGGTATCCGGGAATCCGGATGGCACCGCGGGTCCGTTCACGGCAGCCCATCGTAAGAATAATCGTTTTGCCCTGTACTTTCATCAGGCCATGGGCCGGGCTGACAGCTGTAACAGTCTTATTAGCAGTAATATTCAAGACCATCGTATCGACGAGAATTTCGACTTCCGGTTTATCTTTTACCAGGTCATAACATTTCTGCGCATATCCCGGACCGGTCAGTTCTTCCTTGAAGTGATGGAGGCCAAAGCCATTATGAATGCACTGCTGCAAAATGCCGCCGGCTTCGCGATCCCGTTCGAGAACGAGGATTTTTTTTGCACCCTTTTCCCAGGCGCTGTATGCTGCCGACAAACCGGCCGGACCGCCGCCGACAATAATGATATCATAAAGTTGTTCACTCATTATGCCTTACCTCCGCTCCGTGTCTCTTTATTATAAAACATGTAGGATTCCCGCATTTCCTTACGAACTTCTGTAACGGGAATCTGCAGTTCCCGCGCTAAAATCTGCGTAACCCGAGGGCCGCAGAATCCGCCCTGGCAGCGTCCCATGCCGGCACGAGTACGGCGCTTTACGCCGTCTACAGTACGGGCCCCGACGGGACGGTGAATAGCATCGACAATTTCGCCTTCCGTAATGGTTTCACACCGACAGATAACACGGCCATACCGGGCATCTTTGGCAATGAGCGCTTTCTGATCGGCATCGGCGAGCATGCGGAAGCAGGGCTGTGCCGGACGGCCTTTTTTATAATTTGCTTTCCGTGCAGCCTTCAGGGCAGCGGCAATCGGTTCAACCAGATACTTGGCAATAGCCGGTGCTGATGTAAGGCCAGGCGACTGAATGCCGGCAGCCTGTACGAGCCCCTTAACCACGGCTGAAGGACCGAGGATAAAATCACCAGTGCTGGAAACGGCACGGACGCCGGCAAATTCCGTAATGGCAGCGCCGACCGGAATAGTCGGTACCAGTTTACGGGCTTTTTCCAGAATTTCATTCATGCCCGGAATCGTCACGGCTGTATTATCTTTTTCCGTATCATCCATATCCTGCGCATTAGGGCCTACGAAAACATTGCCATGTGTCGTAGCACATACGAGGATGCCTTTGCCCATCTTCGTCGGCGTCGGGAAAATAGGCGAGTATACCAGATCCTTCTGCGCCGTCTTGTCAAAGAGAATGTATTCGCCTTTGCGAGGATGGATGGCAAAGGAATCATCACCGGCCAACCGGCTGATTTCATCGGCATGTACGCCGGCTGCATTGATAACAAAGGACGTTTCAATAGTACCTTGTTCCGTTTCTACTGCTTTTACGGCACCCTGTTCGGTAACGATGCCTGTAACCTTACAGTCCCGCAGTACTTCGGCACCATTGATGACAGCATTTTCCGCAAAAGCCAGGGCCAGGCCAAAGGGCCAGCAAATGCCGGCAGTAGGAGCCCACAGCGCCCCTTTGATATCTTTGCTCACATTCGGTTCTTCTGCGCGGACTTCATCGCCTGTAACGATTTTCAGGCCTGGCACACCGTTTGCCTGTCCCCGCTGGAGCAGATCCTGAAGCACATCCATTTCTTCATCCGTCACAGCAGCAACATAAGAGCCAGACCAGCGAATATCCAGATCCAGTTCGTCTTTCAGCTCATGATACATGGCGTTTCCTTCCACATTCATGCGGGCCTTCATGCTGCCTGTGGGCGCATCGAATCCGGCGTGAAGAATGGCGCTGTTCGCCTTGGTCGTACCGGCAGCCAATTCCGGTTCCTGTTCTACCAGAACAGCCTGGAGATCGTATTTCGCCAGTTCGTGCAAAATGGCTGTACCAGTAATCCCGCCGCCAATGACGACGACATCTGCTTGTTTTGTCATGTCCACAACCTCTTTCTTTATTCACTACCAACCCTAACACAGTTTTACGTGTCCATTATATAATCGCGTGAAATTATTTGCAATATCATATTTACATTTTTTCACTCCTTTCACCTATATAAAAT
>NZ_CATWFF010000166.1 GCF_958350005.1 uncultured Megasphaera sp.
CATTTATACATATAGTATACAACTAATCGTTACACATATCTATTCCGAGTATCATAAATGGAAGTGAATTGCTTATTTTTTCAGTGATAGAGGCATAATATACACCGGTTACTCTCCTATGGCGATAAAGCCTTATGACATGTTCAGCAAATTTGAACTTGACAAGCGCTTTTGAATCGGTTAAAATTAAAAGGTCGACGGGACGTGGCGCAGCTTGGTAGCGCGCTTCCTTGGGGTGGAAGAGGTCGCGAGTTCAAATCTCGCCGTTCCGACCATCATATTTAAGCCTTTCTACGGAAAGGCTTTTTTGCTATCTGTAAATACGAATGTAGGAGGTTTTCTATGCAGGTGAAGATTCGTCCGGCCAGGACGAGTGATTTGAACAGGCTGGCAGATATTGAGTCACAGTGCTTTCCGGAAGCTGAAGCAGCCAGCTTCATGCAGATTAAGGAACGGCTGGCTGCATTTCGCCATTCCTTTTTCGTTGCTGAAGATACAGGCCGTGTCATTGGCTTTATTAATGGCTGTATTACTGCGCAGCCGACACTGACCGATGATTTATATGCGTCTACACGCCTCCATGACGATGATGCGCCTAATGTCATGGTATTTGGTCTTGATGTCGTACCGGAGGCGCAGCATCAGGGCGTTGCCGGTCAACTGATGCATGCCTATATTGCTGAAGCCAGAAGAAATGGCAAGGAGCGGATTATACTGACTTGTAAACGACGATTGGTGTCGTTTTATGAGCAGTTTGGCTATGTATGCCAGGGAAAATCGCAGTCTCTTCATGGCGGCGCTGAATGGTATGATATGACGCTGGATTTGCAGCAGCTGTAATGGGGAGGATAGACTATGAAACCCTTTGTTCATCTCCATGTTCATACGCAGTATAGCCTGTTCGATGGATTGTGCCGTATTCCCGACATGGTAAGTCAGGCAAAAGCACTGAATATGCCGGCTGTAGCCATTACGGATCATGGTAATATGTATGGCGTCATTCATCTGTATCAGGAAGCTAAAAAACAGGGAATTAAGCCAATTTTGGGCTGTGAAGTGTATATGACCCGGGGCAGCCGCTTCGATAAGCCCAAAAAAGAGCGGCTTTGCCATCTTATTTTGCTGGCGAAAAACAATACGGGCTATCATCACCTGGTAAAAATCGTTTCCAAGGGATTTGTAGACGGCGAAAATAACTACCATAAGCCCCGGGTGGACTATGATTTGCTGGAACGGTATCATGAAGGGCTTATTGCCCTGAGTGCCTGTATTGAAGGACAGATTCAGCAGGATATTATCAACCACAACGAAGAAGGAGCCCGGCGCAGTCTGGAACGGCTGGTTCGCATTTTTGGCAGCGGCGACTTTTATCTGGAAGTGCAGAATCATGGCCTGCCTGAAGAAAAGCTGGTACGGGAAACCTTCAAGACCTGGTCGCGTGAATACGGCCTGAAACTGGTGGCGACAAACGACTACCATTATATTAAAAAGTCTGATGCAGCAGCACAGGAAGTCAAACTGTGCATTTCCACGGGCAGCACCATGGACGACCCGGCTCATTTCCGTTTTGCTAATGAAGAGTTTTATATGAAGTCCGGCGACGAAATGGCAGAATTATTTGCTGATATGCCGGACGCCCTGGAAACGACGCTGGAAATTGCCGATAAGTGCGACGTTGATATATCCTTTAATGAACGGCATTTGCCGAAATTCCCCGTGCCGCCTGGTGAAACAGATGAAACCTATCTGCGCAGGCTCTGTGAAGAAGCCCTGCCTAAACGGTATGATCCGGTTACGCCGGAAGTACGGAAGCGGCTCGATTATGAACTGGGTGTCATCAGTAAGATGGGCTTTCCGTCGTACTTCCTCATTGTCTGGGACTACGTCAAATTTGCCCGCGATCACAATATTCCCGTCGGCCCGGGCCGCGGCTCGGCAGCTGGCTCTGTCGTCGCCTACCTGCTGGGCATTACCGGGCTGGACCCGCTTAAATATAATCTCCTCTTTGAACGGTTCCTTAATCCGGAACGAGTTACCATGCCTGATATTGACATGGATTTCTGCTATGAAAACCGGGGCCGCGTCATCGATTATGTGACGCGAAAATACGGCAAAGACTATGTAGCTCTCATCATTACTTTTGGTACCCTGGCGGCCCGGGCGGTTATGCGCGATGTCAGCCGGGCTTTGAATATTCCCCTGAGTGAAGTCAATCGGTTCATGAAGCTCGTGCCAACGGAACTGGGCCTTACCATTGACCGGGCCCTGCAGATCAGCAAGGAATTCCGGAACGAATATGAAACCAATGCCACGATTCACCATATGGTGGAAGTGAGCCGGGCTCTGGAAGGCCTGGTTCGCCATTCATCGACCCATGCAGCTGGCGTCGTTATCTCGGCAGCGCCTGTCGATGATTACGTGCCCATGCAGTATTCCAAAGAAGGTTATTTGACGACGCAGTACGATAAAGACCTGGTAGAAGAACTGGGATTGCTGAAAATGGACTTTCTCGGCCTGCGTACCCTTACGGTCATCGGCGATGCAGTCAAGCTCATTCAGCAGCAGCATGGCGTCACTATTGACGTGGACCATCTGCCTTTGGATGATGCCGATACGTGCCGGCTCCTTACCGAAGGGGATACGGCAGGCGTGTTCCAGATGGAATCGGAAGGTATTACCAATCTGGTCAAGGAACTGGCGCCGACGCACTTTGAAGATATGATTCCTCTCGTCGCCCTGTACCGGCCTGGACCGCTGGGAAGCGGCATGGTAGACGACTTTATCAAAGGCAGTCATGGCGAGAAGAAAGTTACGTACCTCCATCCTCTGCTGGAACCAATCCTGAAAGATACGTACGGCGTCATTCTCTATCAGGAACAGGTCATGCAGATCGCTTCCGTTATGGGCGGCTTTTCTCTGGGCCAAGCCGATTTGCTGCGCCGGGCCATGGGGAAAAAGAAAGAATCTATCCTGAAAGCACAGCGGGAAAACTTCTTGGCCGGTACGAAGAAAAATAATATTCCCGATGAAATAGCCAACAAAGTCTTCGATCTCATGGTTTATTTTGCCGGGTACGGCTTCAACAAATCCCATTCTGCAGCCTATGCTTATGTGGCTTGGCAGACAGCCTATCTGAAAACCCACTATCGGGCAGAATTCATGGCCGCTACCATGACCAGCATGATCAATGATATTTCCAAGATCAGCTATTATATTTCCGAGTGCCGCCGTCACGGTGTAGATGTACTGTCACCGGACGTTAATGCCAGTGTGTCCATGTTTTCTGTTGAACAGGGGGCGATCCGCTTTGGCCTGTCTGCTGTCAAGAGCATCAGTGAAGCCGCTATTGACGCCATTGTGGGCAGCCGTGAAAAAGACGGGCCTTTTACGTCTATTAGCGACTTCTGCAGCCGCGTAGACTGCCATGTCGTCAACCGCAAAAGTATCGAAAGCCTTATCAAGGGCGGAGCCATGGACTCATTTGGCAAAAAACGGTCTCAGCTCATGGCTGTTGTCGAGCAGGCTATGAGCGTCGGTGCGTTGAGGCAGAAAGACGATGCGTCCGGACAGATGGGGCTCTTTGACAGCGGTGATGATACAGATGCAGCAGCTATGGAGCTGACCTATCCCGATATAGACGAATACCCTATGGATATGATTCTGGCCATGGAAAAAGAATATGACGGCTTTTACTTCAGCGGCCATCCTCTGAATGCATATAAAGAAATCATGAAGACGCTGACGCCTGTTTCCGTCTGCTTCGGTGAGGACAACCGCCAGTATGACGGCCGTCTGCTGCGGATTGGCGGTATCGTGACCAGCCGCCGTCAGGTGACGACGAAGCGGAATGAACAGATGGCAATTCTGACCGTTGAAGATTATGGCGGATCCATATCTGTCGTCGTCTTCCCCAAGGTGTACAGTCAATGCATGAACCTGTGCGTCGTCGACATGGCCGTAGCCGTACAGGGACGGGCTGATATCAGTGATGACAGCGTACAGATTATTGCCGAGTCCCTGCAGCCATTAGGAGCGCAGACGGAGCCTCCTGCAGGCACTCATGACGGTACGTCTCTGGCAGCGGCAGCCCGTCATGCCGGCGCCCTGTGGCAGCCAGGAAAGGGAGAAAAGCTGTTTATCAAGATTCCGGCTCATCTGGAACGAAGTGACTTGAGCAGCCGTATTGGCGATGTGCTGCGTCAGTATCCCGGTGAAACGAAGGTATATTTCCATCTCATGGGCAGTCGGCGGACCATTCTGACGGACCGTACGTACTGGGTAGATACACAGGATTCTTTGCGGCAGAAACTGGAGACCATGCTGGAGCCAGGATCACTGGTACTGAAATAAGGCCTGTCAGAATTATGCAGAAATAGCAATATAAAATAACACAT
>NZ_CATWFF010000167.1 GCF_958350005.1 uncultured Megasphaera sp.
CGTTACAGATGTATAACAAGTGAATTAGAATGGAGGGGCAACCCAAATGGTTGTAAATGCATTACTAGGTTTGATTGTGATTTTAAGCACGTACTTTTTAGTATTCTATGTTCGGGATATGTGGCGTCATCGCCATAATCTGGGAAAGGGAAAAACGCCTGTTGCCATGGGCATTGGCTTTATCGTAGACTTCCTTGATGTGTTCGGCATCGGCAGTTTTGCTACGACGACGATGTTGCTGAATGCGACGAAACAGCTGTCTCATGACCGGCTGCTGCCGGGGACGCTGAATGCGGCCTTTGCCATTCCCGTTGCCATTGAAGCCTTTATCTTCATCAGCGCCGTCAATGTCGAACCGATTACGCTGTTCTCGCTGATCTTCGCAGCTGTGGCCGGTGCAGCTATTGGCGGCCGCATCGTTCCCAGACTGCCGGAACAGAAAGTGCAGCTCGGACTGGGCATTGCCCTGCTGATTACGGCTGTGCTGATGATCGGCAAGCAGGCCGGCTTAATCGCTTTCCTGAGCAGCGGCAATACGGCCATTGGTCTGGTCGGCTGGAAACTGGGCGCCGCTGTAGTCATGAACTTCATCTTCGGCGCACTCATGACCATTGGCTGCGGCCTCTATGCGCCGTGTATGGTCATGGTTTTCCTGCTGGGATTAAACCCGACTGTAGCCTTCCCGGTCATGATGGGCTCCTGTGCAGCCCTGATGCCGGTAGCTGCCAAGGAATTCGTCATTGCCGGCGACTATGCCCGCAAAGTCAGCCTTTGCCTCATGACGGCCGGCATCGTTGCCGTCCTGATTGCGACCAACCTGGTCGTACAGATGGACTTGTCCGTTTTGACGATGGTTATTACCGTTGTCGTCCTGTATACGGGCATTATGTATGTACGCCGCGGCATGCGGGGCCTTCAGCCGGTCAAACATGACGACACCGTTCACGTTGTTGCCGGAAAATAGGGATTCTCCGGCTCCTGCAGAAAGGGAGCCTTGCTAATCAAATACGAAAGAGACTGTGCGGACATGACCGATTCTGGTCTTGTCCGCATTTTTTTGTGCAGTCTTGTGCCCTGTATGGGCAGTACAGGAATTCCTTGCATTTTTTTCTACCATTTCATGCATTGATTTCATATGGTATTCCATATGCCTCATTCGTATAATAAAAACATACATTACACATACTAACGTGAAACAGGAGATGGAAACAGTATGAAACAAGTGAAAATTATAACAGCCCAAGAAGCAGCTATGCTGGTAAAAGACAACGACGTCGTTACGACCAATGGCTTTGTCGGTTCCGGTCAGCCCGAAGCCCTGACCAGTGCCCTGGAAGCACGGTTCCTGGAAACAGGCGCTCCGAAAGATCTGACTCTGATCTATGCCGCTTCCCAGGGCAATACGGATGGCCGCGGCGGCGACCATTTTGCCCATGAAGGCATGATTAAGAAAGCCATTCTCGGCCACTGGAATGCTGTTACGGCCCTGCAGAAACTGGTCAACGAAAACAAGATGCAGGCCTACAACCTTCCTCAGGGAACGCTGTCTCAGTATTTCCGCGACGTAGCAGCCCGCCGCCTCGGCACGATTACTCATGTCGGCCTCGACACCTTTGCCGATCCCCGCATTACTGGCGGCAAACTCAATGACGTTACGAAAGACGATTTTGTAAAAGTCATTGAAATCGAAGGGCACGAACAGCTCTTCTATCCCCGCATGGACATGAACATCGGCTTTATCCGCGGCACCTATGCCGATGAATGGGGCAACGTTGTCATGAGCAAGGAAGTATCTCCTTTCGACGCTACGCCTCTTGCCCAGGCCGTACACAACAGCGGCGGCATCGTCGTCGTTCAGGTTGAAAAGATCGTCAAAGGCGGCACTCTCGACCCGAAACTGGTCAAGGTACCGGGCATTTACGTCGATTACCTCGTACAGGTAGACGACGAAACGAAGCGCCAGCAGTCCTTTGACTGCCCCTACGACCCGTCCCTGACCGGCGAAGTCACTGTTCCGGTAAAAGCCCTCGACCCGGCTCCGCTGAATGCGAAAAAAGTCATTGCCCGCCGGGCAGCCCTGCTGCTCCTCAACATGAGCAATGAAGCTGTTATCAACCTGGGCATTGGCATTCCTGAACTCGTTTCTTCCGTTGCCAATGAAGAAGGCATTGGCGACAGCCTTACCATGACTGTCGAAGCCGGTGCTATTGGCGGCGTGCCTCTCGGCGGCGTCCGCTTCGGTGCCGCTGTCAATGCCGAAGCCTATATGGATCAGGCCACGCAGTTTGACTTCTATGACGGCGGCGGTCTGGACCTGACCTGCCTGGGCCTGGCAGAATGCGACAAAGACGGCAACATTAACGTATCCAAGTTCGGTACCCGTATTGCCGGCTGCGGCGGCTTCGTCAATATTACGCAGAATACGAAGAGCGTAGTCTTCTGCGGCACCTTTACGACAGGCAAGCTGAAAGAAGAAATTAAAGACGGCGAACTGCATATCATTCAGGAAGGAAAAGTACAGAAATTCGTTCCCACTGTGGACCACATTACGTTCAGCGGCAACTATGCGCGCAAACATAAGCAGCATGTCCTGTATATTACGGAACGGGCCGTATTCGAAATGAAAGAAGACGGTGTTCACCTGACGGAAATTGCTCCTGGCGTAGATCTGCAGAAAGATATTCTCGATCAGATGGGCTTTACGCCGATCCTCGACGATGTCAAGACCATGCCGGCATTCCTTTTCAAAGATGAACCAATGGGCCTGAAACAGATGAAAGAAGACCTGAATAAATAACAGAATCAGCATAGATACAGCACAACGCCCCCTGTCTCGGACAGGGGGCGTTGTGCTGTGATAAAGACTATTCTTTCAGAAGCAGCGTCCGTTCGATGAGAGGACGGTACTGTTCGTATTTCTGCTGCAGCTGATCGACAGTATACTGGTGATATGTCGGCGATTCGCGAAGACTCTGGAAATAGTTGAGAATAATGGAATGGAGCCGTTCGTTGACGATCAGATAAAAAGGGCTGGCCTGGTTGAGAATCTATTTCTTATTCTTTTTCAGGAAGCCTGTCTTATAATTGGAATAGAAGGACACATTTTCGCCTTTATATACTGGCGAACTTCCCAGGGACGGCAGGACACCCATGACGATATGGGGATTGCCCTGCATGGCATCGAGGACGCTCTGAATATGTTCTTTCCGTTCCTGCGCCGTCAGGGTGTATTCCACATCAGTCAGGTAAATATAGCCCGTTTCCAGATAGCGCATGAGCGAGGCCGTCGGCAGGATGAATTCAATGTCCGAAGCATTGACGATTTCTTCCCAGGTCACGCACAGGCGCTGGATGGAAAAGGCCTGTTCCGGCGATACGTTTTGTATAATGCTTTCAAATACCTGATGAGGCAGGAGAAATTCAAAGCCATTGGTCAGGAAAAAGAAGAAGCGGCTCGTCGCATAAAAGGCCGTGCGGTATCCCATGTCATCCATGCCGAGAGAGCTGGTAATGGAAATGAGGGCCTTCTTTTCCGTTCCTGTAAAGCTGAATTTTTCGTAAATATCCCACACCGTGGACTCGTCAAAAATATAGGTGCACATATTGAACCGCGGCGGATTGGACATGGCGTACTGCACGGCGAAGACGCCGCGGAGAATGATGAGATTGGCATTTTCAATATCATGGGAATTGTAGAAGACGAAGTCGAAATCAAGAAACCGGTTGATCGTCTGATACAGGCGCTGTACATAGACCGGCTGCTTTTCCAGCTTGTCCATATCCAGGCCCACGCGGATGATAAGGCGCGTCGTCGTCAGATTGATGTTTTCGAAATATTTCCAGAATCCTGCGTCATAGAGCGTACAGAATTCACCGAGAACGAGGAGCTCTCCGTCGCCGTCCAGATTCTGAACTCCCTTCTGCAGCAAGTCGGACAGAAAGGCTGCTGTGTCATGATGGCCTGTAATCACCTGAATAGACGGTCTGTTTTCCTTGCCTTTCGTAGCATGATTCTGATGAAGTGTGGCCCTGTAGGCGGCACACAGATACTGGCTGATTTCAAAGCCTAAGTCCTTTATTTCACATGAAATAGGGAAGGTTTTATAAAATTTCTCTTCTTTTTTTTGTTTCACAATCAGTTCGGCAAAATACTGTCCCATTTCCTCGTTAATCCGTTCTACATAGCGGGAAGACGGCAGCTTTGTGCCGTTGCTCCACTTGTTTACATACGATACGTCGTAGCCGACAATATCGGCAAGGGATATGAATTTGGCCTGCGTAAAGGTGATTAACCTTTTTAATGTAGAAGCATACCCGTCTGAAATCATGAAGGCCCTCCTTATATATTGTTTTTGCCTAAAAAGTCAAAGGCATACTGTGTAAAGA
>NZ_CATWFF010000168.1 GCF_958350005.1 uncultured Megasphaera sp.
TGTTCACATCATTTCTATGTTTGAGTCCATTATAAACATATTTTTGTGTTTTAACAACAGTCCCCCACATTATATTTCCTGTACATGCATGAAAGATATACAAAAAAGACAAGCATGCGCATCGCGATGATACGCAGCTTGTCTTATATATAGAGAAAGAAATATAGGATTATACGAGAACTCGCTGGGCTTCCCGGGCCATGACGGCGTAGCCGGCTGCATTAGGATGGACGCCGTCGCTATACAGGGAGACGGTCCCATTCTGTTCAGCAGCCTGCAGGGCGGCATAGAAATCTATGATGCCGTATCCCTGACGAGCTCCCCAGGCTCGCAGCCACTCCCGATATGCCTGAAGCAGGGCATTGTGCTGCGGCACGGCGGCGGCTGTCTGCCAGCCAAAGAAGGCGCTTTCTCGTTTTGTCAGAGGCGGAATGCCGATGTATACGCGCTGCCCGGCTTTATCAAGGAAGCGGCCAATGTCTTCCATATGGGATGTAATGGCGGTCAGCGGTTCATCCTGCAGAATGTCATTAGAGCCGCCCATGACGAAGACTGCATCATATGCCGCAATATCCAGGTGCTGCAGGCGGTACAGGATACCTGCCGTCGTATCGCCGCACAGGCCTTCATTGGTGACGGAAATGCCTGACTGACGGGCCAGGACAGCCGTCCAGCCATCGCATGGCGCCGCGCCATAGCCATCGGTCAGGCTGTCACCGATACAGAGCAGTTTCACAGCGGTACCTCCCTTATCGATTCAGCTGCTGCAGCGCCGATACGGCCGTGTCTGCTGTCAGCCAGGGAGCATCAAAGGAGCAGCCCGCTTTTTCCAGAGCCATCTGGCAGGCAAAGACCTGGGGAATGGCCGAGGTATATACGTCATGGTCATACATATAGCGCAGCGTCGTTTCCGGTGTGCCGTCGCAGAGAATGCGGCCTTCGCCGAGGAGGAGAAGCCGCGTCGCATAAGGCAGGGCTTCTTCCAGGGAGTGTTCGATGACGACGATGGTGTGGCCGTATTTGACATTCAGTTCGTGAACCAGTTCGTAGAAGGCATGGGTTCCTTCCGGATCGAGGGCCGATGTCGGTTCATCGAAGACGAGGATATCCGGGTTCGTTGCCAGTACGCCGGCAATGACCAGGCGCTGCCGCTGCCCGCCGGACAGATTGCTGAGCTGACGGTGGCGGTACGGCGTCATGTCGACTTTTTCCAGAGCTTCCGTAACGGCGGCTTCGATTTTTTCCGGCGCAACCCCTTTATTTTCCAGGCTGAAGGCGATTTCTTCTTCTACGGTCATGGCTACGAGCTGGCTGTCGTAATCGTCGAGCATGATGCCGACCTGACCGGCCAGATCGGAAATGGTCGTCTGTGTCGTCGCCTTGCCGCCGACATAGACCATGCCTTTCATGACGCCGCCGAAGTAATGAGGAATGGCGCCGGTCATGGCCATGCAGAAGGAGCTCTTGCCGCTGCCGCTTTCGCCGGTGACGACGAGGAAGTCGCCTTTATGAAGGGCAAAGGTCACGTCCTGCAGGACCGGCGTTTTCTGTTTATTGTAAATATAGGTCAGGTGTTCCATGGAAATAATGCCGTCCTGCGTCGGCTTCAGGTCGTACATGCTGTGGTCAGACGCAACTTCCTGCTCTTCCAGAGAATCGAGGATGCCCCGGGAGACGAACAGGCGCAGAGCCGGGAAATACATGACCGGCGTGACGATGGCATTGAGGAGGCCAACGACGGCGACGAGGGGCAGCATGGCCGTGAAGTATACGCTGTTTGGCAGGTTCATGACCACTTTCAGAATGGTGACGAAGGCGCCGCCGCTCATGCAGGTCGCAGCAAAGCCGGTCAGGACGGGCAGACACGAATGGCCTTTGATGCGGATGCCGGACAGATTGCGGACGATGCAGGCGCAGGTCAGGGCGCCGACCGGTTCACTGATGAGGTTGCCGTAGGGAAATCCCGATTTCGACGTCAGGACGTTGACCAGGGCGGCGACGAGGCCAATGCCCAGGGCCTGTTTGTACGACGGCTTGGTCAGGCAGATGGCAACGCAGTATGTGGCAATGGTCCAGTTAGGCGTAACGCCGCCGACGCTGGGCGACACGAGGTGCAGAATCGTGCCGATGGCCAGCATGAGGGTCGTAATGGTAATCCAGCGGAACTGTCCGCCCTGACGGTGGTGAAATTCCAGACTGGCAATGTTTGCAACTGTTTTCATACTCTGTTCCCTCCTATACAAGACCGCAGACGCGCAGGTAAATCAGCCCGGCGCTGACGGCGGCCATGACGGCCATGATGACATAATCCCTTCCCTTGGGGCGGACGTTGCTCATAAAGCTGTGTTCACTGCTGCCGAATCCGCGCAGTTCCAGACTCAGGGCCATCGTTTCCGACCGGCCCAGGGATTTGAGCATCAGGGGCTGAATGACGGTCATGTAATGAATCATCTTTTTGATGATATTGCCCTTCGATGACAGGCCCCGACATGCCTGGGCTTCCTGGACAGCTTTGCTTTCAGCAATGAAATCAGGGACAAAACGCAGAGCCGCCGTAAACATAAAGGCGTATTCGTAAGGAATGCGGATCTGTTTGACCAGGGCGGCCGTCAGGTCCTGAAGTCGCGTCGTCGTCAGGAGAATGATGAAGACAATAGTCATGGCCAGCATGCGCAGGCCTGTGACGTAGGCCGATTCCAGGGAGCCGCCGCCGAGAAGCTGGACGGCGCCGAGGAAGACGGCAAAGACGACGAGGCTGCACACGGCTTTGATGTTGCGGCTCAGGCTGCCGCACAGGCCGAGGAGAACCAGTTCGACTGCCACGAGGATGACCAGGGGAACAGCTGTCGAAAGAAGAAGGGCCCAGAAGGAAAAGGCAAAAGTGCCAATGAGTTTGGTTACCGGTACAAGTCGTTTCATCATCAGTGGTTCCCTCCTAAGCGCTGCACCATGGCAGCCGTAAATTCCTGCATGGATTTACAGTATCCCAGTCCCGGCACGGCCATGGACAAGGTCACGGCATCGGGACGGCTCAGGCCCAGGTCGTACAGGTCGGAGCGCTTCGTAAACAAGTCTTCCGGCGTACCGTCGAAGGCTTTCGTGCGATTGCCGATGACCAGGACGCGCTTACAGTACCGGGCCAGAATATCCATATCGTGCGTAATGAGCAGAATCGTCATGCCTTTGCGGTTCAGGTCCGTAAGCAAGGTCATGAGCATTTCCTTGTCTGCACTGTCCTGGCCGCTCGTGGGCTCATCGAGAATGAGGTATTTCGTGTGCATGGCAATGGCTGAAGCAATGGCAACGCGCTGCTTTTCGCCGCGGTTCAGGTTGGGCGGATAGGCATCGGCCAGATGGGTCAGATCGGTGGCTGCCAGGGCATCCCGCACGGCGGCGTCCACGTCTTCCCGGCTCATGCCCAGCTGCTGCGGGCCATAGGCCGCTTCTTCCCGCACAGTCGGGCGAAACATCTGCCGCTCCGGCCGCTGGAATACGTAGCCCATAAACCGGCTCCGCACGGACGCATCGTCGCCGTTGATGACCTTGCCGTCGTGGAGAATCTCTCCGGACGTAGGCTGTTCCAGACCCATGAGCAGGCGCGTCACTGTCGTCTTGCCGCAGCCGTTGCGGCCGCCGAGGCCGATGAACTCTCCTTCTTCGATTTGTATGTTCATGTGTTCCAGCACGGGCTCGCCGCTTTCGTACTGAAAACTGACATCTCTTACTTCCAGCATATCCTTATTCCTCCCAATCCAATTCTGTATGAACGCAAAAAAAGCCTTTCATCCCCGCTCAAGGGACGAAAGGCTTACGATTCAGACTTCCGCGGTGCCACCCACATTGACTGTGTCAGTCCAGCTCTGCATGTACGGCCAAGGCGATACACGGTTCTTTGCTATCGGTGGAACTACACCGTCGCGCCCTACTTGTCTGCCGTTCAGGCCGCATCTCCCGAATCCATTCCATCTGCTGACCTGGGCCGGACTCCCACTGCCGCCGGCTCGCTGTACCTGTCGCTGCATATGTACTCGTTTCGTTCATCGACTTCCTGTGAAATTATCTATAAGTATACCTGTTTTTTCTCCATTGTCAATAGGAAACGGCTGAGATTGTCAGGATGTATAATCCACAAATGAAAATGTCCCAACTTGCCACAAATAAAAATATCCCATTTATGCCGGGCCATTTGCTTCCAGACACACACCGCTGTGATCAGCCAGGCTGCACCG
>NZ_CATWFF010000169.1 GCF_958350005.1 uncultured Megasphaera sp.
CGGCCTGCTGCGGTTTTTGTGCTGCCGCCGCGGCCCTGCTGATGAGCGAATTCCGAAGCTACCTGATAGCAGCCTTTTGCTTTATTCCAAATTACTTTGTATATACGATTCATCGTACATTCTCCTTTCTTCCTGTCCCTTATATGGGTCAGGGGGGTATATCATCACGACAGGATAGTTATTTCCCGTCAGAGCCTGATGGCCTGTTTTTACCATACAGGCTCTGTTGATGCGCTATGAACCACTGTTGACGGCACGAGGCACTGCAAAAAATCCTCCGCCGATCGAGGGGATCGGTAACATATACGGTTTGGCCACATTGGCGGCAGACAAATTCTCGCCGCACAGCGACGGTTTTCGCTATGGATGTTCGCTTCCAGTAGTATCGCTCACATCGCTGGGAGCAGAATTTCGTCCGCCTGTCTGCAGCATCCCGTACCTGCACGAGCGTACCGCATCGAAGACAATGAAATTCCCGCAGCACCGGTCCATGGCCCGTATGCTGTTTGTATCTTTCATCGTCCAGACCGTGCCGATAGGCATAACGGCGGCATGCGGCACAGCAATATTTCTGCGTACGCCGTACAGGCTGAAAAGATTTACCGCAGGCCAGACATATTCTGGTCATGCCGTTTCCATCCTGAGTGCCGGAGAAGCCGCCGCTGGCCTTATTTGCAGGCACGCCAACAAGGACACCGCCGTACAGCGCTGTCCTTCCACAGATATATTACAGATACCAGAGTACGCTTCAGCACCCTGTAATATTGTTGTATATACAAAGAAATCCGATAAAAAACCAGGTTCAGGATACCCCCCCCCGGTATATTTTTTAGTTATCAGCTGTGCCGGCGTCTGCTGCCATGTTTGTTCACAGGAATACTCATTCTGGACAGGGTTCATGTTTTTCACCTCCTTTTGTGTTAACTTCATTATATCTACTTTACTCCAAAAAAGCAATACTCCCCCAGGTAAAGGTGAAAAAGGATAGCAAAAACCGGAGACGTTTCTTATCCGTCTCCGGTTTTACCTGTGCTGATATATGGTATCCCTTTGTTATCCCTTCATCGTCGCTTCTTTCATGGCCTTTACATAGTCGTAAATATGGGGTGCCGCTTCGGTGCCGTATTTGGCAATAATCTTGACGATGGCACTGCCGACGATGACGCCGTCGGCGTCTCTGGCAATTTTTTCGGCCTGTTCCGGCGTGTTGATGCCGAAGCCTACGGCACAGGGCACGTCGGTGACGCTTTTGGCTACGTCAATAATTTCTTTCAGGTTCGTCGTAATGGTGCTGCGCGTCCCCGTGACGCCAAGGGACGAGACGATGTACAGGAAGCCTTCGCCAACCTTGGCAATTTCCTGAATGCGGTCTTTCGATGTAGGCGCAATCATGGAAATAATGTCGATGCCGTGGGCTTTGGCTTCACCGGCACATTCCTGCCGTTCTTCATAGGGCATGTCGGGAATGATGACGCCGTCGACGCCGGTTTCCTGGCATTTGGCAAAGAAGGCGTCCTTGCCGTAGTTGTAAATGGGGTTGACATAGGTCAGGAAGACCAGAGGAATCTGCGATTCTTTCCGCACCATCTGGACGAGGCGGAACACGTCTTCCAGGCGCGTATTGACGGACAGGGCCCGGATGTTGGCTTCCTGAATGACAATGCCTTCGGCAATGGGGTCGGAAAAGGGAATGCCAATTTCCACCAGGTCGGCGCCGGCTTTCACCATGGTCATAATGTATTCATAGCTTTTTTCAATAGACGGATCGCCGGCCGTAAGGAAGCCGATAAAGGCTTTTCCGTCAGCAAAGGCGTTGTGTATCTTACTCATGAAGGTCCCTCCCCTTGTATCTTGCAATGGCTGCTACGTCTTTGTCGCCCCGGCCGGACAGGCAGACGATAATGCTGTCGTCTTTGCTCAGGGTCGGTGCGAGTTTCATGGCTTCGTGAACGGCATGGGCGCTTTCGATGGCGCAGATAATGCCTTCTGTCCGGGCCAGGTATTCAAAGGCTTCGACGGCTTCGTCGTCTGTTACGGGCACGTACTGGGCGCGGCCGCTCTGATGGAGGTAGGCGTGTTCCGGCCCGATGCCCGGATAGTCCAGGCCGGCAGAAATGGAGTAAACTTCGTCGATCTGGCCTTCGTCGTTCTGGCAGAAAATGGATTTCATGCCGTGGAAGATACCCACTGTACCGTTGGCAATAGTAGCGGCGTTGAGCTTCGTATCGACGCCCTTGCCGGCAGCTTCACAGCCAATGAGGCGCACGTCTTTGTCGGTAATGAAGTGATAGAACATGCCCATGGCGTTGCTGCCGCCGCCGACGCAGGCCAGGACAGCTGTCGGGAGCTTGCCTTCTTTGTCCAGAATCTGCTGGCGCGCTTCACGGCTGATGACGGACTGGAAGTCGCGGACCATCATGGGGAACGGATGAGGTCCCATGGTGGAACCAATGACGTAGTGCGTGTCATCGACGCGGCTTACCCATTCGCGCATGGCTTCGTTGACGGCGTCCTTGAGGACCCGCGTACCGGACTTGACGGCGTGGACCTTGGCGCCCAGCAGTTCCATGCGGTATACGTTCAGGGCCTGGCGGATCGTGTCTTCTTCACCCATGAAGACTTCACATTCCAGACCCATGAAAGCCGCTGCCGTAGCCGTAGCAACGCCGTGCTGGCCGGCACCGGTTTCGGCAATGACCCGGGTCTTGCCCATTTTCTTGGCCAGCAGGCACTGGCCGAGGGCATTGTTGATTTTGTGGGCCCCTGTATGGTTCAGGTCTTCCCGCTTCAGATATACTTTGGCGCCGCCCAGGTCTTCCGTCATCTTGCCGGCATAGTACAGCAGCGACGGCCTGTTGGCATAGTTGTCGAGCAGATCCTGCAGTTCCATCTGAAAAGCCGGGTCATGCTTGTAGTATTCGTAGGATTTTTCCAGGCGCTGGATTTCATTCATCAGCGTTTCCGGTATGTACTGACCGCCAAAGGGTCCAAATCTTCCTGTGCTCATCGTATTCCCTCCTGTGGCGATGCGCCGCGGGCGTTCGCCATAAATCGTATCATTTTCTGTTTATTTTTTACGCCGTCTTCCTCGATGCCGCTGCTCACGTCCAGGGCATAGGGCGCGAGGGCTGCAGCCTGGCCGGCATTTTCCGGCGTCAGGCCGCCGGCCAGGAAATAAGGCCGCCCGACCTGGGTCAGAAGAGACCAGTCAAAGGACTGGCCTGTCCCGCCGGCGCCGTTGTCGAGGAGAATGTAGTCAGCCAGGCTGTGCCGGGCCCGGTCCAGGTCTTCCGGCGACGTGACGGAAAAGGCCTGAATCAGGGGTATGTCCGCAAGGCTTTGCAGGTGCCGTATGTAGTCGTCGTCTTCATGGCCGTGGAGCTGGGCTATTTGAATGACACCCTGCCGGAAAAGACCGGCAATATGCGCAGCCGGTTCATCGACGAAGACGCCTACTGCCGGAATGTCCGGCGACAGGAGCTGCCGCAGGTGCTGTGCCGTGTCGTCGGTAACGCGGCGCTTCGTCCCGGCAAAGACGAAGCCCACATAATCAGGATGCAGCTCATTGGCCCACTGTATATCCACTTCCCGCTTCAGGCCGCAGAATTTAATCTTAACCATGGTGCTTTCCTGCCAGTTCGTCGAGCATGGCTTTTTTATCGGCACTGCGCATGAAGGTCTCGCCAATGAGGACGGCATCGACGCCGTGTTCCCGCAGGCGCGCCGTGTCGGCGGCAGTCTTGATGCCGCTTTCGGCGACGAACAGGACCGACGGCGGCACGAGGGGCCGCAGGCGGCAGCTCGTATCGAGAGAGACTGTGAAGTCTTTCAGATTGCGATTGTTGACGCCAATAATCTGCGCCCCTGCTGCCAGAGCCCGGCGCACTTCGTCTTCGTCATGGGCTTCGACCAGAGCCGACAGGCCCAGGTCATGGGCCAGCTGCAGGAACTTCGTCAGCCGCGCGTCGTCGAGAACGGCGCAGATCAGCAGGACTGCCGATGCGCCCAGGACGCGGGCTTCGTAAATCTGGTATTCGTCGATAATGAAGTCTTTCCGCAGAACCGACGTCGCTACGGCCCTGGCGATTTCCTGCAGGTACTGGCCGCTGCCGAGGAAATAGTCCCGTTCAGTCAGGACGGAAATAGCGGCCGCTCCGGCCTGTTCGTATTCCCGGGCAATGTCT
>NZ_CATWFF010000170.1 GCF_958350005.1 uncultured Megasphaera sp.
GATTATGTACCCACCAAAGGAAAAAATGCAGGTCAAGTTACTACAGTATATTATAAAGATACAATAAGAAATATGATTGCGTTTTTAAAAGATGTTATATCAGTGGAAAGTGATGGAATATATAAAATTGATAATGCAGGCAATTTATGGGACGACATAAATTACAATAATCTTGCCAATGAAGCTGGATTATCTTTTCCAGATGGGCAAAAACCTGTAGGCTTACTAGAAAGAATCATTGAAATGATAAAGTGTGATGATGATATTGTCCTCGATTTTTTCTCTGGTTCTGCTACTACTGCTCATGCTGTTATGCAGCTCAATGCCGAAGACGGTGGTCATCGCAAATTTATTATGGTGCAGTTGCCGGAGCCTTGCAATGAAAAGAGCGAAGCTTATAAAGCGGGATATAAGAATATCTGTGAAATCGGCAAAGAACGTATCCGCCGAGCTGGGGAGAAGATCAAGAAGGAGCATCCAGAGGCGGCAGAACATTTGGATGTTGGTTTTCGCGTCCTCAAGCTGGCTGATACGAATATGAAAGATGTGTACTATTCGCCTGATGCATATAATCAGAAGATGGTGGCTAAACTGGAATCCAATATTAAAGACGATCGCACCGATCTGGATTTGCTGTTTGGCTGTCTCATTGACTGGGGATTAACGCTAGATAAATCGTATAAGTCAGAAGTTATAGATGGCTGTACGGTCCATACGTACAATGACGGCGATCTCATTGCCTGCTTTGATGATAATATTCCGGAGAGCGTCGTCACGGAAATTGCTAAGCGCAAGCCCTTGCGGGCTGTTTTCCGCGACAGCGGTTTTGCGGACAGTCCGTCTAAAATCAATATGTTTGAAATCTTTAAGCGCTATATACCGGGAGATGCCGATGATATTTCCAAACGGGTTCGCGTACTGTAAGGAGGCCGAGACGAATGAAGCTGCAGTTTAAGCATCAGAAATTTCAGGCTGATGCGGCCAAAGCCGTCGTCGATGTCTTTGCCGGACAGCCCTATCTCACGCAAAACTATCTGATAGACAAGGGAAATGACCCACGAATGCCGTTATATGATGTCACAGGCTGGCGCAATGAGCCTGTGGTGCCGGAACTATCGGATGCGGTTATCTTGGAACATGTGCAGAAGATACAGAAAGACAATCAGCTTAAACCTTCTGAGAAATTGGAAAGAGGGTATACACAGGGCCCCTATAACCTGACTATAGAAATGGAAACAGGTGTCGGCAAGACCTATACGTATATTAAGACGATGTATGAGCTGTACAAGCATTATGGCTGGAGCAAGTTCATCGTCGTCGTGCCCAGTATTGCCATTCGGGAAGGCGTGTATAAGACCTTTCAGGTGACGCAGGACCATTTTGCCGAAGAATATGGGAAGAAAATTCGCTTCTTCATTTATAATTCTGCTCAGCTCACTGAAATCGACCGCTTTGCTTCGGATAATGCTATCAATGTCATGATTATCAACTCTCAGGCCTTTAATGCCAAGGGGAAAGATGCACGGCGGATTTCCATGGAACTCGATGAATTTCATTCTCGCCGTCCAATTGATGTCATTGCCAAGACCAATCCCATTCTCATCATCGACGAACCGCAGTCTGTAGAGGGAAAAACGACAAAAGAAAAGCTGAAAGACTTTCATCCGCTGCTGACATTGCGCTATTCGGCTACGCCCAAACCGGACGAAATGTATAATCTGGTGTATCGGCTGGATGCTATGGAAGCATATAACAAGCGGCTGGTAAAGAAGATTACCGTCAAAGGCATTACGGAGTGCGGTACTACGGCGACGGAAGGCTATGTCTATCTGGAAGGCATCAATCTGTCCAAGGCCGATCCGACGGCGACGGTGGAGTTTGATTATAAAGGGAAAAATGGCATCCGGAAGAAGACGATGAAAGTCGGCATTGGCTTTAATATGTATGATCAGTCTGGCGGGCTGGATGAGTATGCAAATAATTTTATTGTCCAGTTCATTGATGGCCGGGATAATTCTGTAGAATTTCTGAATGGTATCAAACTATATGCCGGTGATGTCATCGGCAAGGTTAGTGAGAATCAGCTGCGGCGTATTCAGATTCGTGAGACCATTCTTTCCCATATTGAACGGGAAAAACAGCTGTTCCGCAAGGGTATCAAGGTACTGAGCCTGTTTTTCATTGATGAAGTGGCGAAGTATAAGCAATACGACGAAGTCGGCCAGCCGTATAATGGTATCTATGCGGATATGTTTGAAGAAGAATACACCGATATTGTCAGCCATATGCAGCGGGACTTTGATGATGAAGGGTACATGCAGTATCTTGATGCCATCTCTGCGCAGGAGACGCATACCGGGTATTTTTCCATTGACAAAAAAGGAAAACTGACCGATGGGAAGATAAAAAAGAAAGAACAAGTATCTGAGGACAGTGATGCCTATGACCTGATCATGAAGAATAAGGAGCTGTTGCTGGATCTGAACCCCAAGCGGTCGCCGGTGCGCTTTATTTTCTCCCATTCCGCCCTTCGTGAAGGCTGGGATAATCCCAATGTATTCCAGATTTGTACGCTGAAACAGAGCAACAGTGAAATCCGCAAACGGCAGGAAGTAGGCCGGGGCATGCGCCTGTGTGTCAACCAGGATGGCGAACGAATGGATGCCAATGTGCTGGGAAAAGATGTCCAGACGGTGAATGTCCTGACAGTCATTGCCAGCGAAAGTTATGACAGTTTTGCCCGGGGACTGCAGTCCGAACTGGCTGATGCCGTGGCCGGGCGGCCTGTGGCTGTTACGGCCGAACTTTTTAAAGACCAGACGTTAGTTGATGAGCAGGGGAACAAGACCGTTGTAGATGATGCGCTGGCTCAGAAAATTTATTTTGATTTAGTTGTCAATGGCTATGTTGACCGCAACGGCAAGTTGACCAACCAGTACTATGATGCTAAGGCCAACGGAGATATCAAGGTAGCGGAAGAAGTGGCAGACTGCCGTGATTCGGTACTGCAGATTCTCGATTCCGTCTATGACGGCCGTGTCCTGAAGCCGGAAAATGCCCGTGACGACAATGTAGAGCTCCAGGTGGACCCGGAAAAACTGGCCATGCCGGAGTTCCAGGCCTTGTGGGAACGCATTCGTCCTAAATCTGTATATGTTGTCGATTTTGATACGGAAGAGCTGATACGGAAGGCTGTCGATTCGCTGAACCAGCATCTCCATGTGTCTCAATTACTCTTTAAGGTAGAAAAGGGCACAATGGAAAAAATCGAATCAAAGGATGAACTGATAGAAGGCAAGGCTTTTATTAAGGAAGAGTCTTCTCCGTCGTATGACAGCAAACCTGCGCATACTGCTGGAAGTGTCAAATATGATCTCGTCGGGAAACTTGTCGATGAAACGGGGCTTACCCGCAAAGCTATTGTGTCTATTCTGACTCATATTGAAAAGAACGTGTTCGACCAGTTTAAAAGGAATCCGGAAGAGTTTATTATCAAAGCGGCTGAGCTGATCAATAATGAAAAAGCAACGGCAATTATTCAGCATATTACCTACAACGTGCTGGATGATAAATACAAGACTGATATTTTTACGGAACCGACGATTAAGGGCAAACTGGGGACCAATGCCATGAAAGCACAGCGGCATCTGTATGACCATATTGTCTATGATTCCACGAATGAACGAGATTTTGCTTCCGATCTGGATATCAATACAAACGTTGCCGTCTATGTAAAGCTACCTGATAGTTTTTATATTTCCACGCCTGTAGGTCATTATAATCCGGACTGGGCCATTGCCTTTTATAAGGGAACGGTAAAGCATATTTACTTCGTTGCCGAAACCAAGGGATCGCTGTCTTCCATGCAGCTTAGACTTATTGAAGAGTCGAAAATTCACTGTGCCAGAGAGCATTTCAAGGCTATCAGCGGCGATACCGTGGTTTATGATGTCGTAGACAGCTACGAGACGTTGTTAAACAAAGTGATGAAATAAATACTGAGTATTTAGGTGAAGACTGGGTATATCTGAATTTTGAATACAACTGCTGTATTAGAAAGAACGGGAGTCAATGTATGAAGCGGCGACTCCTGTTGTATATATATAAATCTTTGGCTTACAATCTATTCGTGTAATAGGGATGATAAGGACATTCCATTC
>NZ_CATWFF010000171.1 GCF_958350005.1 uncultured Megasphaera sp.
TACACAGGGATTGTCCCGGGCGGACGGTCAAAGGGCTGTCGCTTCCCGGCCCCCCAGTATGTGTGATGAGCTTACAGCCTGTGGGCGACCGGCCTATATGAGAAGACTGTTAGCGGGCTGACGGCGCCCTTCTCCTTCTCCCCTCTTTTTCTCCCTCTTCTTCTCTTTCTATATGCTGATGACGTCATCCATGATGTTCAATAAGAAATGGCTCTGTACAGGCAAAAAAACAGAGCCGCTGTCTGTACAGCCGCCCTGTTATATGCCGATGTTGTCCGGTATGTATCCCGAATTCATGCGGCTCATTGCGATGTATTTGATTTTCTGTCTATGGTATACTATAATACTCTCAGATTGGATATCCCAATACATGACTCGTTTATCGTATACTAAGGAGGTTTTTCTCATGAAAGTTATCCTGTTAAACGGCAGCCGCCGTGAAAAAGGCTGCACCTATACGGCATTGTCCGTCGTCGCCGATGCCCTGAATGCCAACGGCATTGACACGGAAATCCTGCACGCTGTGCCGACAGCCGACGTTGTCAAACGGGCTGCCGAAAAGATTAAGCTTGCTGACGGTCTCGTCGTCGGTTCTCCTGTATACTGGGCTTCGCCGTCCGGTGAAATCGTATCCTTCCTGGATCAGCTCTCCGGTACAGCCGGCGCCGCTCTGATTCACAAACCGGCTGCTGCTGTCACGTCAGCACGGCGGGCCGGCACGACAGCTACGCTGGACGTGCTGAATAAATATTTTCTCTATCATCAGATGCCCATTGTATCTTCCAATTACTGGACCATGGTCCACGGCAACACGCCTGACGAAGTCCGGGAAGACAAGGAAGGCCTGCAGATCATGAACATTCTGGGCAACAACATGGCCTGGCTCCTGAAATGCATCGAAGCAGGAAAACAGGCCGGTATTACGGCACCGGAAACAAAAGCCAAAGTCATGACCAACTTCATTCGCTAACAGCCTGTCCGGCACCTTTCATCCAGACATGCCAAAAACACCGTTCTCGCATCTTTCGCGAAAACGGTGTTTTTCTCTATACAGCGGCGGCACGGGCCGCGCAAGTATCACTTATAATACTTTAGACAGGAACTCTTTCGTCCGTTCTTCTTTGGGATGGAAAAAGAGTTCGTCCGGCTTGCCTTCTTCCTGAATCAGGCCGTCGTCGACAAAGAGTACGCGGTCGGCTACTTCCCGGGCAAAGCCCATTTCGTGGGTCACGATGGCCATGGCCATACCGTCTCTGGCCAGGTCTTTAATGACGTCCAGTACTTCCCGGACCATTTCCGGGTCCAGCGCCGACGTCGGTTCGTCAAAGAGCATGAATTTCGGCTTCATGGCCAGAGCCCGGGCAATGGCCACACGCTGCTGCTGCCCGCCTGACAGGGTTTCAGGATAGGCGTCTTTTTTATCGGCCAGGCCGACTTTATCCAGAAGCCGGATGGCCGTCTGTTCCGCATCCTGCCGGCTTTCACCGCGGGTCTTCATGGGCGACAGAATGATGTTCTGCAGCACCGTCATATGAGGGAACAGGTTGAACCGCTGAAAGACCATGCCTACTTCCTTGCGGATGTCGTTGATGCTTTTGGCATCGCTCATGCTGATGCCGTCGACAATGATTTCGCCGGCTGTAGGCTGTTCCAGGTAGTTGATGCAGCGCAGAATCGTACTTTTCCCCGAGCCCGACGGCCCGATGATGACGACGACTTCCTTGTCGTGAATGGTCAGGTCAATGCCCTTGAGTACTTCATGTTTGCCAAAGCTCTTTTTCAGGCCTTTAATTTCTATCATCCGTTGCAAACCTCCGTTCTAAATAGCTGACAAGGCGGGCAATGCTCAGGGTCATAATCATGTAAATTGCCGCAACAGTCAGCCAGATTTCAAAGGAACCGTACGTCTTGGCAATGATCAGCTGGCCCCGGCGGGTCAGTTCTTCAAAGCCAATAACCGACACGAGGGACGTTTCCTTGGTCATCATAATAAATTCATTGCCCAGAGGCGGAATAACGTGTTTGAAGGCCTGCGGCAAAATGACGTACCGCATGGTCTGGAACCACGACAGGCCCAGGGAACGGCCTGCTTCCATCTGGCCCCGGTCGACGGACTGGATGCCGGCGCGGAAAATTTCCGACACGTAGGCGCCGCTGTTGATCGAGCAGGCTGCAACGGCAGCTACGAAGGGATTGATGCGTTCGCCAATAACCATGGGCAGGGCGAAATAGATCAGGAAAATCTGCACCAGCATAGGCGTGCCGCGGATAATATTGATATAGCAGACTGCCAGGGCCCGCAGGATTTTTACGCTGGACAGGCGGCAGATACTGGTAATGAGGCCCAGAAAGAAGCCGATGGCTACAGCAATGGCCGTAATTTCAATGGTAACGCCGGCACCTGCCAGCAGCAGGGGCAGGGAATTCCAGATTAAGCCGAAATCAAACGACATACTAACACTCCTCTGTAACAACTATACATAAAGACGGGATGTATCCGTTTCAACACATACCTTATTATTATAGGTGCATCTTTATGCGTTGTCAATGTATTCCGTATAATACGAGGCACTATCGCTTATCGGCCCAGCCACTGGACGAGCTGATACATATTTTCATCAATCGAGAATTTCAGGTGTTCCGCTTCCGTGTAGGGCGTGGCGACGATGCGGCTGTCCAGAAGACCGACGACGCAGTTGTACGTGCCGGCCAGCAGGCTGTCTACGGCTTTCTGGGCAAACAGGCCGGCCATGATGGAGTCGTACGCCGACGGAGCGCCGCCGCGCTGTACATAGCCCAAGACGGTCAGGTTCGGTTCCAGATAGGTATGTTCGCGGATATATTTGACTACGTCCGTGCTGCGGGCTGCCCCTTCGGCGACGATGACGATGCTGCTCATCTTCTTCATGCGGTGCGATTCTTCCAGATGGGCGCACAGGTCGCTCAGCTCCATGGGGTGTTCCGGCACGAGGACTGCTTCGGCGCCGGCGGCCATGCCGGCATAGAGAGCAATAAACCCGGCGTGGCGGCCCATGACTTCGACGACGGCAACCCGTTCGTGAGAATAGGCAGTGTCGCGGATTTTGTTGACCGAGCTGAGAACGGTGTTGATAGTCGTATCGAAGCCGACGGTATACTGGGTCCCCATCATGTCGTTGTCGATGGTGCCGGGAATGGTAATGGTCGGGATTCCCAGCTGGCTCAGGGCCTGAGCGCCTTTCATGGAGCCGTCGCCGCCGATGACGACGAGAGCGTCGATGTCGAGGGACCGCAGGTATTGGGCAGCCTCTTTCTGCACGTCTTTTTCCATGAATTCCAGACATCGCGCCGTCCGCAGCATCGTGCCGCCGCGGTGAATGATTTCCCCTACGTCCCGCCGGTCCAGGGGACGCGTTTCATGGCTCAGAAGGCCGGCATAGCCCCGCAGGATGCCTTCGACAGTAAGGCCTTTCTGAATGGCATAGCGCGTGACGCCGCGAATAGCCGCATTCATGCCGGGTGCGTCGCCGCCGCTGGTAAGTACGCCGATTTTATGAATCATCATGGATCAGACTCCTTTGCTTCGTGACATAAACTGAACCTTTTTTTCATCGACTTTCTGCAAAATCATTTCCACAATCTGACCGGCCCCGCCGCGGGTCGTGTCGACGACGCCGTCACAGTAGGGATAGACGTCTTCCCACTGGCGCATCATGTGCCGCACGAACTCCCGCAGGTTGTCGTAGTCTACAGTGGGCCGCTTGCCGATATGCCGGCTTACCCGCTCTTCCACGCGGAACGGCTCGGACAGCAGGGCAACAATGAATCCGTGGCGGTGCAGAATCCGGTACGTCTCGATATTCATAGGAAAGTTGCCGCCAAAAGAAATGACAGCTTCGTGATAGCGGCTGACCTGGTGCAAAATGGTTCGCTCCCGCTCGCGAAAGCCTGTTTCACCGGCCTGAGAAAAAAATTCGGCAATCGTCATGCCCACGACCCGTTCAATGCGCCGATCGGTGTCGACAAACTGCCAGCCCAGCCGCTGCGCCAGTTTACGGCCAATATGGCTTTTGCCGCTGCCCATCATGCCGACGAGTACGATATTGCGTTTCATCGCCGCACCTCCTTGCCTGTATAGTGTTTTTTCATTTGGATATAATTTATAT
>NZ_CATWFF010000172.1 GCF_958350005.1 uncultured Megasphaera sp.
CACAACCTTAGCCAGATATAAAGCGAAATACAAAAAGACCCAAAACTCTTGAGTATTGTACATGGATACTAAGCATATATCGCAAAGGAGACGTGACTTGTGAAGATTCTGGACAATATTACGAATACAGTTTGTGAAGATTTAAAAACAGAAATCAAACGGGGAAGCAGCGTCTCCATTGCAGCAGCCTGCTTTTCCATGTATGCCTATGAAGAACTGAAAAAGCAGTTAGCCTCGGTTAAGAAATTTCGATTTATTTTCACATCGCCTACCTTTATCAGTGAAAAAGCAGAAAAACAGAAACGTGAGTTTTATATTCCCCGGTTATCCCGTGAAACCAGCTTATATGGTACGGAGTTTGAACTGAAACTTCGCAATGAAATGACGCAGCGGGCTATTGCCAAAGAATGTGCCGACTGGATGCGCAAAAAGGCTACCTTTAAATCTAACCAGACTGGCGAACATATGCCGGGATTTATGACGGTAGCGTCCTCGGGCAGACAGGTGGCCTATATGCCTCTGAACGGCTTTACGACCGTAGATATTGGCTGCAAGCGGGGCAATAACAGCTATAACATGGTCAATTGCCTGGAAGCGCCGTTTTCGCAGCAATATATGCAATTGTTTCAGCAGATCTGGCAGGATCAGGAAAAATTGCAGGATGTTACGGAGACAGTAATAGAAAACATCAGTACAGTGTATGCCGAGAATTCGCCGGAATTTATTTATTTTATGGCTCTTTATCACGTTTTCAGTGAGTTTTTGGATGATATTTCAGAAGATACATTGCCCAACGAAGCTACGGGATTTAAGCAAAGTGCTATCTGGAATTTACTGTACGATTTCCAAAAAGATGCAGCTCTGGCGATTATTCATAAACTGGAAACCTATAACGGCTGTATTTTAGCGGATAGTGTCGGCTTGGGGAAGACGTTTACGGCGCTGGCTGTCATCAAATATTACGAAAATCGGAATAAATCCGTACTGGTTCTCTGCCCGAAAAAACTGGCAGAAAACTGGAATACCTACAAAGACAATTATGTTAATAATCCCATTGCCGGTGATCGTCTTAATTACGATGTGCTGTTTCATACGGATTTATCCCGGCCTGGCGGACAGTCTAACGGTCTGGATTTACAGCGGCTGAACTGGGGAAATTATGACCTCGTCGTAATTGATGAATCCCATAATTTTCGCAATGGCATGGGGACCCACAGCAAGACTCAGGAAAACCGCTATCAGAAGCTGATGGATAAAGTTATTCGGGCCGGCGTCAAGACAAAAGTCCTCATGCTGTCGGCTACGCCAGTGAATAATCGCTTTGTCGATTTGAAAAACCAGCTGGCCATTGCCTATGAAGGGGAATCAGCCCGTCTTGATGTCCATCTTCATACGTCAAAAAGCATAGATGATATTTTCAAACAGGCCCAGAAAGCCTTTACGCAGTGGAGCAAGCTTCCTGTTCAGGATCGTACGACGGAAACCTTGCTTCCTATGTTGGATTTTGATTTTTTTGAATTACTGGACAGCGTAACTATTGCCCGGTCCCGCCGACATGTAGAAAAATATTATGATACCCAGGCGATTGGCAAATTTCCGGAACGGCTGAAGCCCATTTCGCTCCGTCCCCGACTTACGGATTTAGACCATGCCATTAACTATCAGGAAATTTATGAACAGTTGATGCAGCTGAATTTATGCATCTATACGCCGACTAATTATATTTTCCCCAGCAAGCTGCCGAAGTATAAGGAAATTACCCATAATAAAGGCGACAACCTGACACAGCGCGGCCGGGAACAGGGTGTTCGCCGATTGATGAGCATCAACCTGTTAAAACGGCTGGAAAGCTCTGTCTATTCCTTTCGTCTGACATTAATACGAATCCATGAACTTATTCGGCATACCATACAGGTCATTCATCAGTTTGAAGCCTGTGGTCATGCTGAGATTGCCATGTATGACATGACGGGGGAAGACTTTGACATAGATGACGAAAATGCGGAACTTTTTTCTGTCGGCAACAAGGTAAAAATCAATCTGGCTGATATGGACTGGAAAAGCTGGCAGGCTGATCTTGGCAAGGATGCAGACATTCTGTCCCTGCTCATCCTGATGATAGAAGACATCACGCCTGAACACGACATGAAGCTGCAGGCCCTTTTTCATCTGATCGATGAAAAGATACAGCATCCTATCAATAACGGGAATAAAAAGATGCTGATCTTTTCGGCTTTTTCCGATACGGCAACGTATATATACGGACAGGTCAGCCAGTATGTATGGCAGAAGTATCATTTGCATACGGCTGTGATTACCGGCTCTATTGACGGACGGACGACCATCCCCGGCTTTCGTGCGACCCTGAATAACGTCCTGACCTCTTTTTCGCCCCAGTCGAAGCGGCGGGACGTACTGATGCCGGACAGCAAGGACGATATAGATATCCTCATTGCTACAGACTGTATTTCTGAAGGACAGAATTTACAGGATTGCGATTACGTAGTGAACTACGACATTCACTGGAATCCGGTTCGCATTATTCAGCGATTTGGCCGGGTAGACCGCATTGGCAGTCCCAACCAGTATATTCAGCTGGTGAACTTCTGGCCTGATGTTACCCTGGACGAATACATTAATTTGCAGGCCCGCGTGGAAACGAGGATGAAGCTGACCGTCATGACCTCAACAGGGGACGATAACATACTGGACCCGGAAGAAAAAGGCGATCTTGCCTATCGGAAAGAACAACTGCGGCGGCTCCAGGAAGAAGTCGTCGATATGGAAGATATGTCCCAGAGCATCTCCATTATGGATTTGGGACTGAATGAGTTCCGCCTAGATTTACTGGCTCACCTGCATACATATGGCGATATCGTAAACAAGCCCAAAGGACTCCATGCCATCGTACCGGCAACGGACCATACGCCGCCAGGAGCTATTTTCATCCTGAAAAATAAAAATACGCAGCTGAATATAGATCGCCAGAATCGGATACATCCCTTTTATATGGTATATGTCGCCAATACAGGCGATATTGTATGTGACTATTTGCATCCGAAAGAGTTGCTGGATACAATTCGGCTGCTGTGCCGGAATCAGTCGAAGCCCATTCCCGAAGTCTATGTGCCATTTAACAAACAAACTGACGACGGCAAGAATATGACAGCCCTGTCGGCGCTCTTAAGCGACGCCATTTATTCCATTGTGGACATGAAAGAAGAAAGCGACATTGACAGCCTTTTTTCTGCCGGAGGAACTTCAGCATTGTTGAATGAAGTACAGGGCCTGGATGATTTTGAGCTCATTTGTTTCCTCGTCGTACAGTAGGGGGGAGTGTATATGTTTGGATTGCCCGCCTCGACCGAGTTCGGTCGACGGATACCAAAACAAAAATTTTATGACCACATGGACTGTACGCCTGCACTGAAACGGCTGTTTGTCGAACAGATTCATCTTATTTACTGGCGCAACAAGCTGGCCGAAACGACGCTGAATCTGGCGGCAGGAAAGACTGTCACAGAAATTGAGGTTCTTGAAGTGCGGTTACACGGCCCACAACTGGATGAAACTGTCCTTCGTCAAATTGACAAAGGCATACCGTATCATATTCTTTTTATCCTGACCTACGAAGGCAAGGCACAGGCCTGGATTGGCTATAAAGAAAGGACCGCCTCAGGTCATTGTGCTTATAAGGTCGGACAGTATTATCATACAGCCTGGATGCCGGAAGAGAAATTGCAATTTCAGATAGAAGGGCTGAACCTGGATGCCGTATACGAAAGTCTGGTGCGGCAAATTGCCGGTGAGGTACTGCAGGCCGATTCTGGGGAACGCCTGAAAGATACAATAGCACGGGATGAACAGCGGCGGCAGCTAGAAAAGCAAATTGCCGCACTGGAACGGAAAATGCATAAAGAAAAACAGCTCAATCGGCGCATGGAGATACATGAGCAGGTGAAACGGCTTGAAAATGAATTACTTGCGTGTATAGGAGAACGTAATGGATATTGAAAAATTGGCTGTGAATACGGTTAATATGGCTATCGCTAAGTCGGATTATCTAAATTCTAATATTCATACCGGGGATAAAGAGCCTTCCTGGGATGGAAATATAGAAGTATATAGTAA
>NZ_CATWFF010000173.1 GCF_958350005.1 uncultured Megasphaera sp.
TTCCAGGGATAGATACGCATCTTCCCGCATGATAAAGAGGGTATTTAAAAATTTTCTCACAGTTCGTCCCCTCCCAGTATGCTGGCGTAATAGGCTTTTACTGATACAGTTTTGCATAATTGTGGCACACAGTCATTGCGCAGCGAGCACGACCGGCATTTTCTGGTCACTTTACTTTTCGGCGTATATCCACGCCGATAGTATTCATGCATTTCTTCTACAGCAGACTGTACACGACTGCGCAGCTCTTCCGTAAAAGTTACAGGCGTACGCCTCCGTTTTGCATGATAGTAGAGATATCCCATTGGAATCGTACAGGCCAGCATATCCTCCAGACACATAGCCTGACAGCATAGCTGCAATGCATCACTGTCGTCTTCTTTATCTGTTCCTCTCTTATATTCGATAGGAACTACCTGCCATTGACCATCATGTCCATGTAGTACAGCCCCTTCTTCTGCCTGATGAAATTCAACAACATCACAGATTCCGCTCATTCCCAAGGCAGAAGAAGAAACACGCATTCCCCGTACAGTAAGGCAATCGTTTCGTTTTTCAACCAGTTTTTCATTATGCGCATTTTTATGCAGAACGATGCCTTCTGCAGTTAGATAATTATCCTGCCAGACCTGTTCCAGATGAATCAAAGCCCACTGCCTGCGGCAAAATACAAAATGCTGCAGTCCAGAAATCATCAAGTACTGATCTTCATGGTATTTCATATTTTTTGCTCACATGTAACACCTGCCGGCAAAGCCTCCGTATCTACAATAACCTGATAGTCACTATAGGACCGTGGCACCTGAACGCCATCTTTCAAGGATACATGTACTCGTTCAAAGAGTTTATATGCCGGTGCATTCCCCAGCTCACTGTCATGTTCAAATACAATCAATTCCCGTACAGCCATATTACCGCGAGCAGCTGAATGATCCAGTTCGAACATATTCCCGATGGCATTCCACAATAGTTGTAAATCTTCTTCCGAAAATCCGGTTACCTTACGGGCCAGATTGGCAGAAATATATCCTTCCACCTGATACAGGCCATATGGTACAATATATTTCCGACCCATTTCCGTGCTTTTCCGTTCTGCATCTTTTACCGTCGTAATAGCCGTCCGAGTAATAGTAACTTCTTGAGGGACGATGGGATCGATGCTGCGGGCAAAGCCAAGCTGCACAGGACCCCGCACTTGCCCACAATTCAACGCTCCTTTAACAAACGTCGTCATGACGGCACCAAAAGTCCGGATATCAAAGAAATTCTGACACATAAAATCGCGAATCTTTCTATCTGCATCTGGATCTTTTTTCTTAATATCTTTCAAATCATCTACACCTAAATAGGCAATTGCCTTCTGATCGCTCGTTTGCAGCGGAACACTATCTTTAATATAGATCTGATAGCCGTCTTTATCTTCACAGGCAGCTTCTATATAATTACGGATTTTACGTTTCAGGCATACATCGGTTACCAGCCCCAGCCCTGTTTCCGGATCGATGCGCGGCATATTCCCTGCATCAGGATCACCGTTGGGATTGCCATTGGTTACATCAAACAAAATGATAAAATCATAACGATGCTGGATTACATTTGCCATATTATGCTTCCTCCTTTTTCGTATACCGCGCCTGGGTTTCCTGATAATATCCCAAGACAAAGGCCCCTTGTTCTTCCAAGGTCAATCGTTTGGGCAGTGGTGTTCCCATTTCAGGCATGGTAATCTTTTCCAATAACTGCCCCAGTTTTTTATTCAGCCAAATTACTTTTCCCTGTTCTTTTTTCTCTATTTTATCCAAATGGGTATTGGCTAATTTAAATAAAATGGGGAATACTGAAGCCGGTGTAGCACAGGCTGAATTAAAATATCGATTTTTAATAGTCGCTTTAATCTCTGGGTTAGCCGTTTGCTGAACTAGTTCCAATACGGAGAAAATACGACCTAATACATACGGAGTTTCTACGCAATTTTCATTTACCGCCACAGTAATCTTCTCCTTCCACCGCGCTGCATGGTTTTTCAATAAATACGCCTTAATGATACCTGCTCGAATACAATTTACCGTATCAAAGGGCTTCGTTCCTTTTTCACTGTATACATCTTTATCAGCAAAAATTCGCAGCATGATATTTTGATACAAGCTTTCCGGATAGTTCATTCCCAGTAAAACAGCCCGCATAAAGTCCCCTGCCAACTTCGGAAAAACAGCTCGTATAATGTCTTTTGGTAATTTTTTGTCTCTCTCAGTACGTTTAACCGTTTCTACGAGAATACGCCACATGGGGATACTGATTTCGTTATCTCGGAAAAGGCCGATAATCTCCATCCGTCGCTGGTGGGCCAATAGGTGCTGAATAGTTTGTCCAAACGTATTGCACAGAAAGAATCGTACAGATAAACGACCTGCATTAGGAGCCAGCCCCAGCAGATAAAATGGCTCTTCCGGATGAATAGTAACATCGTTTATGGATACAGGTATTCCCTGCGCCATAGCTGTCACGATTGTCTTCAATTCACCATCACCTATTTTTTTCTGCCATCCTGGATTGACTAAGTGTAAAACCGTATCGGCAAAAACCGATTTCCCCGATTGTGCCCAGTATACCAGCGTCGTATCTCCCAGGATTTGTGCATGCTCCGTATCGGCCAGCAAATAATTTAATGCCGCACCATAAGCAAAGGCCGCGTACTCACTGACCGGCGCATTAAGCCCTTGCGCTCTGTCATGGCCATACGATTCATAAGCACTGGCATTAAAGGATACCAAAAGAGCCATAGCTTTAGTACCATGTACACCTTTAATATCCGGATGTAACCGTGCGATAGGTACTGATTTTTTTCCTGTTACCAGACACTGCCCCAGAACCACATCGGATGCATTATTCCTGCTTCTGTACCATTTCTCCCAAGCCTGTTGTACCAGAGGAGCATCTTGTACATCCTGTCCCTGTACCTGAAAAATCAGATTGCCCCCACGAAGAAGATCGTCCTGATATTGTTGAAAAACAGGGTTATCCAAAGCATGTTCAATACTCCATGTATCAAAAAACTGTAATACCGCTTTAGCTGCTGTCGCCGGGCAATCATCTAAAACAGCATGATGAAGCTGTCGTGAAGCTTCAAAACGTTTTTTTGCCCAATCTGGTTTCCTTTTCTTCTCTATACCTAGAAAATAACAGCTTGTATCACACAAAAATCTTGCCTTAACGTTAGATTGGCGTGGATCTTGTTTGGGTATATTCATTTCCTGCGGGACTTCTTTCGTCGTTTTACCGCGCTGAACCTCTTTCATAGCAGAAATAACGCCAATCAACATCCCCTCTTCATTTAAAATGAGGCGCTGCGAAACTTTGCCGCGGCTCCAACCTTCGCCCTGTATGTCGCCGCGACGATGCAGGGTTTCATATAACGTAACCAGAGACTCCAGCATTATCGATGCACCTCGCAATCCCGCAGATCCAGCACACCTTGTTCCAGTTTGGCCCGGAAAAACACAGGCTCTATATGCTGCGGATCACTATAGTCCATATCATACAACATATATCCCAGGTCCCGCGTTTCCGGATAGGGAATGATTTTCTCCCCTTCTTCGATTAATCGGAATCGTGCCGGAAACTCACGACAGCCAAAATAAGGCTGATGATAGCACTGACCTTTTCTGGCCCGACGGCTCAGCATCTCCTTAAATTTTCCCGGATTATCGCCAGGCGCAGCCTTATCAGTCATCTCAAAATGGAGAGAAATCCCATAATGTACATCTTGAAGAATCATAGACGCCCGCTGTTGTATCTCAGCAGACGTTGCCAAATAGGCAGTTCTTCCTGCTACTGCGGATTTTTGCAGCGTCGTTGCCATCAGTTTTGATTTTACCTCATTTCGCCGCACATTGGTAAACGTAATAGGTGACAGCACGTAAATGGCATCGATGATATACGTTAACCCAGGATGCCAGAAAATAGCCTCTACCAGTCCGCGAGCTGCTGACGGCGTCATCATATCGTAAGATACTCGTTCTGTTTTTAGCTCCGGCCTTGTAAAGCAAGCTCCTTTCCCCCAACATTCAATTCGCACACCATAACTCATAAATTATATCACTCCATTCTTTTTTCATTTATTATATTTTTTTT
>NZ_CATWFF010000174.1 GCF_958350005.1 uncultured Megasphaera sp.
TTACGAAGCATGAAGACGCCGTAGCGGCGATTATCGGCTGGGCTATGGGGGCTATGACGGTCACGATTAACAGTGCCTTCACGCTGGCTTACAAGACCGAAGTCGGCGTAGAAACGGAAAACTCTTCGGCGTTATTTGCATCCAGTAAAGTCGATACGATTAAAGAAAATTACGGCAATGTTTTTATTAACCGCGGCTCGTATTACGACGTATTTGAAGAAGGAACGCTGTTTGACGGCACCTGGTTTGACGAGCTGATTTATTTGGATAAATACCAGAACGACATGCAGCTGGGACTGATGGATTTACTGTATCAGAACAATAAAATTGCCCAGACAGAAGGCGGTATGACGCAGCTGAAGGACGCCGTAAAAGTGGTTTGCGACGATATGAACCGCGTCGGCTTTATTGCGTCCGGCGTCTGGAATGCGAACGATATTTTGAACCTGAAGAAAGGCGATACGCTGCCGAACGGCTATTTGATTCAGTCCGAACCCATTGACCAGCAGTCGCAAGCAGACCGGGACGCCCGCAAAGCGCCGCCGATTTACGTATCGCTGAAGCTGGCCGGCGCTATCCATCACGTGACAGTACAGGTCGACGTGAATCGTTAGGAGGTGACAGCATATGGCACATAGCACGTATTCTTTTACGGACATCAGCGCGTCGATTTCGCACCCTAGCTACGGCTCGTATACGCTGCAGGGTGAAGGTATCGGCGATATGACGATCAGTAAAAACACGGATCGCACAGCCCACGACGTAGCCTCTGATGGGCATATCATGGTCAGCAAGATGGCCGGCAATAACGGTACGGTATCCATCAACGCGCAACAGACGTCGGGGCTGCATAACTGGCTGCAAGGGTTATTTAACTATTTGGTCAGCGCGCAAACAGATGAATGGGCGCAGATCAGCATGACCATTACGGCCCCGAAGATGAGTAAGACCTATTACTGCACAGGCGGCGCATTTGTTAAAGAGCCGGACGAACCGTTCCAGGCGCAGGGCCAGCGCGTGTCCTGGCAGATTTTATTTGCAGACCTGCAGCGTCTGTCTGTATAGGAGGTATCGCATATGAGAGAAACAGAGAAAACCGTAGACGTCATGGGGCGCAAGTTTAAGGTCAAGAAATTCGATGCCTTCACCGGCAGTTACATCATGTTTCAGATGATGGAAAAGGTACTGCCGATGGCCCTGGAATCCAAAGTACCGGTAGAAACGGGACAGGGAGCCGTCGGTACGCTGCAAAACGAGTTGCCGGCAAATCGGATGCATATGAGCCGTCAAGAATTTGAAACGCTGCAGAGGGACTGCTTATCTGTCGTCAGCGAAGTGTTGCCGGCAGGGCCGCGTCCTGTATTGAACCCGAACGGCACGTGGGGACTGAATGATGTAGAGCATAACACCATGCTTGTGCTGTTGCTGACGATTCACGCCCTGGCATTTAACGTCGGGGATTTTTTCGCCGCCGGCGGCTTGTCGGCATTCAAGGAGATCCTTGCCGGTATACTGCCTGCGAATACCAAAATATAAATTCCTGGGTGTACGCGCCGGTCATTGCCGGTATGTGGCGGCAGCATGAGCTATGGGACGGCACATATACGCTAAGCGATTTGCTGGACGCCCATGAAATTTTGCTGGTGCAGCGGGAAAATCAGCGCCGTGCTGAAGAATGGCAGCATAGTCAGGAGGAATTGTCATGCCAGGGAACCTATTAGATGAATATCTTGTCGGCTTAGGGTTTCAAGTCGACCGTCCAGGCTTTACGGAATTTATCCATACGCTGCAGGCTGCCAGCCAGGCTGTCAACTCTGCGACCGGCGCATGGACCCGGGAATTTGTCAAGGCGGCGGGGATTGTCACGACGGCGCTGGCCAGCGTGACGACGGCCGCTGCCGGCGTTGCCAAAGCCGCGGCGAATCAGGATTTAGCGATGGAAAAACTGGCCCGGCGCATGATGGTCAGTAAAGATGCAGCTTGGCAGATGAAGCAGGCGACAGACGCTTTGGGCGAATCCATCAGCGATATCGTCATTACGCCGGAGCTGATGAACCGGTATCAGAAACTCGTTGCCGATGGCCGGCAAATGAAGCCGGGCGGCGATTTTGCCGCAACCATGAAAGGGTTTCGGGATTTGATGTTTGAGTTTACACGGCTTAAACAGGAAGTATCTTATGCCATGACCTGGGTAGGATACTATTTGCTGAAATACCTGAACCGGCCACTGGCCGAAGCGCAGGCGCGGTTCCGTTCATTTAATGACGCCTTTGTCCGCAACATGGCGGCATGGACGGAAAAGTTGGCACGGGCGGCCGTGTATATCATTAATATCGGCCTGCATTTTTTTGATTTAATTAAGAGCATCACGTCGGTGGCCTATGATATGTGGGCGGCATTTCCGAAGGGCGTAAAAATCGCCACGGCGGCGATGGCAGCCTTTTTCGCGGTCCTGAAAATGTCGCCCATTGGCCGGATGATTACGCTGGTCAGCGCCTTACTGCTGTTAGTGGACGACTATTTTGGTTATTTCGAAGGTAAGCAGGCGTTATTAGGTAAATACTGGGAAACCTTGCGAGACGGCCTTACCAGGGCGCAGCAGACGGTTATTGCGTTTTCCAATGCCATTGGAGACATGGCCGACGACATACGCAGCTCCGATACCTTCCAGACCTTCTGTGATGTCATAGTACGGCTGGGGAAAGCGCTGTACATGTTGGGAAGTGGCGTTGTTGGTATGGTAGTAAAATCCGTGCGAATGCTGATAGATGCGTTCGGACGGCATGAAACGGCCCAAAAGTTTGCCGGCGTACTGGAACGGCTGTGGCGCATTATATCGTGGCTGACGGATGCTGTGCTGCGCAATATAGAAATAGTATCCAGATGGCTGGATGAGATTGAAACATCGGAGACGATACGGGAATTTTTAGATGCCGTTTCTGAATTGGCGTCTGCTGTACTGGATTTAACGAGTGCACTGCTGGATCTTGTCTATACGGCGCTAAAAGCCTTTTTCGGCGGTATGGGTACGACAGAACCCGTATACGGATTCCGGGACGCCGTGCGGGCCGTGGTCAAAATTATCACGATGATGGTACGGATCCTGTCGTTCCTCATCGAGCTGCTGGCGAAATTCTTTAAGATGATGGCTTCGAATCAGCTGTTTCGTGATTTTTGGGATGGCTTAGGCCGGGCCGTAAAGACGTTTGGCAGCATCATCGATACGGTTGTCGAAGGCGCGATTAAGAAATTAGGCAAACTCGGCAGGGCTTTGGCTTGCTTAGTAAAAGGTGACTTCGAGGGAGCGAAAAACGCTTTGTTCGGCAGAAGTACAAAACCGGGTATCGGCGAAGCCGGAAAGACAGCTGTAGAAATGGGGCAATATTTAGTTGCCAACGGATTAGATCCGAAAGTTGCCTTCGGGATTATTGGGAACTATGGTATCGAATCTTCTTATGATCCTGCTGCTATAGGGGACAACGGGACCTCTGGCGGCTTAGCGCAGTGGCATAACGAGCGCTGGGAACAACTAAAAGAGTTTGCCGCTGATAGGGGTACCCATTGGACTGATCGTAAGACACAGTTAGATTTTACAAATTGGGATTTACAGACGAATTTTCCGGAGGTTTTGGCGGCTATGATGGCAGCAGAAACCGTGGAAGAAGCTGCGGAGATTTTTGCCAGAGGCTATGAAATCCCTGCGGAAGCGACAGCGAATTATGAAGGACGGAAAGCAAATGCGCGTGCTGCATACGACGAGGCCGCAAGACAGGCTACTGTACCTAAACCCAAACAGCCACCCATGACAGGTACGGATATCTATCCAGCCTATCCCGATAACCCATGGGATAGGGTTTTGCCGCCGCCTCAGCGTATTTCTGGCTTTATAGGCTCTATGCGGCAATTCGGCAGAGGCATGCGCAGTCTGGTTTCTCAGGCTGATCCGGTATTGCTCGGTGGTATGCAGGCTGGCGCACGGTATGCGACGTACGGCGGCTCGTCGCAGACGATAGTCAATAACATCAACGTCGG
>NZ_CATWFF010000175.1 GCF_958350005.1 uncultured Megasphaera sp.
ATTTTCTAATTGGCCGGTCGCATGTTGAAAACGGAGGTTAAACAATTCTTCTTTAAGGCTAACCACCTTTTCATCCATTTCGGCAGCGCTCAGAGCACGGATTTCTTTAACCTTCATTTTGTTCACCACCTAATTCCTGACCTTTAATAACAAACTTCGTTTTAATCGGCAGTTTATGGCCGGCAAGACGCATAGCTTCACGAGCTATTTCTTCTGTTACGCCGCCCATTTCGAAAAGTACGCGGCCTGGTTTTGCAACGGCTACCCAGTATTCAGGAGCGCCTTTACCAGAACCCATACGAGTACCAGCCGGTTTAGCCGTAATTGGCTTATCCGGGAAAATTTTAATCCAGACTTTACCACCACGTTTGATGTAACGCGTCATGGCAATACGGGCAGCTTCGATCTGACGGTTCGTAATCCACGACGGTTCTACTGCTACCAAACCGTATTCGCCGTGAGAAACTTTATTGCCGCGATGAGCCTGGCCCTTCATGCGGCCACGGAACTGCTTACGATATTTAACACGCTTTGGAATTAACATTACGCTTCGCTCCCTTCGTGTTTCTTCGGAGCCTTCTTAGCTTCCGGCAAAATTTCACCTTTATAAATCCAGCATTTTACGCCAATGCAGCCATAGGTCGTGTGAGCTTCAGCGAAGCCATAGTCGATATCAGCGCGGAGTGTATGCAGGGGGATGGAGCCATCGCGAATGCTTTCGCTGCGGGCAATTTCAGCACCGCCAAGACGGCCGGAGCACATGATTTTAATCCCTTTAGCGCCCATGCGCATTGTGCGGCCTACGCACTGTTTCATAGCACGACGGAAGCCAATACGGCGTTCCAGCTGACCGGCAACATTTTCTGCTACCAGAGTAGCATCCATTTCGGCCTGTTTGATTTCAGCAATATTGACGTCAACATTCTTCGTCGTAAATGCTTTCAAAGCTTTTTTAATATCTTCAATGCCAGCACCGCCACGGCCAATAACCATGCCCGGTTTTGCAGTATGAATAATCAATTTGATACGTTTTGCAGAACGTTCAATTTCGATACGAGAAACGCCTGCAATGTATAACTGTTTCTTTAAGAATTCACGGATTTTTACGTCTTCATTCAGAAGTGTGGCGTAATCTTTTTCAGCATACCATTTCGCATCCCAAGGTTTTACAACGCCAACACGAAATCCATGGGCATTAACTTTTTGACCCACTACGTTTCCCTCCTTATGCTCTTTCTTTTACGACAACCGTCAAATGACTGGAGTGTTTTAAAATTTTGAAAGCCTGTCCACGGCTGCGCGGATGAATACGTTTCATCGTGGAATCTTGGTCGACAAAAATTTCAGAAACAAATAATTTATCTACATTCATGTCATTGTTATGTTCTGCATTTGCTACAGCAGACCGCAGCGCTTTTTCTACGACACGGGAACCCACTTTCGGCGTGAATTTCAGAATCGAGAATGCTTCGCCTACGTTTTTGCCCCGAACCAAATCAGCTACGATTCGAATTTTCCGGGGGGCAATGCGAATATGTTTGGCAATTGCTCTTGCTTCCATGATGTTACCTCCCTTTATTTCGTTACTTTTTCAGATTTAGCGTGGCCTTTAAACGTACGAGTCGGCGCAAATTCACCCAGTTTATGACCTACCATGTCTTCCGTAACATATACGGGGACGTGTTTCCGGCCGTCATGAACAGCAATTGTATGTCCTACAAAGCTAGGCAGAATCGTGGATGCACGGGACCAGGTTTTTACTACTTTCTTTTCATTGGCTTCATTCATAGCATCGATCTTTTTGAGGAGATGGAATGCTACGAATGGGCCCTTCTTAACGGATCTGGACACTTATTTATCTCCTTTCCACAACCTATTATTTACGTCTCTTTACGATAAACTTGTTAGAAGCCTTTTTCTTTTCACGAGTCTTAACACCGTATGCAGGCTTGCCCCACGGAGTAACCGGACGTTTACGGCCGACAGGAGACTTGCCTTCGCCGCCGCCATGAGGATGATCGCACGGGTTCATGACAACGCCGCGGTTGCCGGGACGAACGCCTTTCCAGCGCGAACGGCCAGCTTTGCCAATCGTGATGTTTTCATGGTCTGTGTTGCTGACAACACCTACAGTAGCACGGCATCTGATGTGGACCTGACGAAGTTCGCCAGAAGGAAGACGAAGCAGTGCATAGTTGCCTTCTTTAGCCATGAGCTGTGCCGATTCACCGGCAGAACGGACCATCTGGCCGCCTTTGCCGATTTTCAGTTCAATGTTGTGTACCAACGTACCGAGAGGGATATTAGCCAGCGGCAGTGCATTGCCGATTTTGATATCCGAATCAGGACCGCTGTAAATGACATCGCCCACTTTTAATCCATTAGGAGCAATGATATATTTCTTTTCGCCGTCTGCATATGCCAAAAGTGCAATGTTTGCAGAGCGGTTAGGATCGTATTCGATCGTTGCGACTTTTGCAGGAATGTTATCCTTAATACGTTTGAAATCGATCAAACGGTAACGGCGTTTGTGACCGCCGCCCTGATGGCGTACAGTCATACGGCCGCTGTTGTTACGACCGCCCTTGTTGGTGACTTTGCTCAACAAGGATTTTTCCGGTTTGGAAGCCGTAATTTCTTCGAAGGTCGAAACTGTCATGAACCGACGGCCTTCGGAATACGGCTTATATGATTTAATGGCCATTGTAGTGCCTCCTCCTTTATTTCGTTATCCTTTAAGCCCCTTCAAAGAATTCGATCGTTTCGCCTTCCTGAAGTGTTACGATGGCTTTTTTATAATCCGGACGTTTGCCAATATATTTGCCCATCCGCTTAAACTTGCCCATCATGCGGATCGTAGCTACGCTTTTAACTTTTACATTAAAAACCTGTTCTACAGCTTTGCGGATTTCGATTTTATTGGCACGAAGGGGCACCTTAAAGGTGTATTTGCCATCAGACATCATCATCGTCGTTTTTTCGGTGATGACCGGTTTGATTAAAATATCATGCATCATCATTACGCGAGTACCTCCTCAATCTTGGCTACAGCGCTCTTAGTAACGAAGAGTTTTGTATAGTGGAGCAGATCGAAAATGTTGACGCCTTCCGTAGAAATAGCTTTTACCCCTTTGATATTGCGGGCGCAACGTGCAACGATTTCGTCATTATCCGTAACAAAGAGGACTTTTTCTCCAGCAAACTGGAAATTATTGATCAATGCTACAATTTCCTTCGTTTTCGGAGCTGCGAGATTAATTTCGTCCAGCACAAACAATTCATTCGTATTTACTTTATCGCTCAAAGCGGATTTAACGGCAAGGCGACGAGCTTTACGAGGCATTTTCTGTGCGTACGAACGCGGATGGGGACCCCATACGGTGCCGCCGCCAACCCACAAAGGACTGCGGGTGCTGCCTACACGGGCCCGGCCGGTTCCTTTTTGTTTCCACGGCTTTTTACCGCCGCCACGAACTACCCCTCTGGTTTTCGTGGAATGTGTGCCTAAGCGTTCATTAGCAAGCTGACGGAGAACGGCCTGTCTCATGACAGCTTCGTTCACTTCAACGCCAAATACGCTATCGTTCAATTCAATTTCACCGGTCTGTGTGCCGGCAATATTATACGTGCTTACTTTTGGCATTTATATTATCCTCCTTCCTGTATATCAGCAATTAGCGGGGTTTTACAGTATCACGAATCATTACCAGACTGCCTTTGGCACCCGGAATGCCGCCTTTAATCAAGATAAGGTTTTTATCCATGTCGACTTTAACGACAGAGAGATGAAGAACCGTCGCCTGATTACCACCTAATTGTCCAGGAAGTTTTTTCCCTTTGACGACTTTACCGCCGCCACCACTAATCATAGGTCCGAGAGAACCAGGTTCACGATGGGATTTGGAACCGTGAGTCATTGGTCCGCGGTGGAAACCGTGACGTTTAATCGTACCTGCAAATCCTTTACCCTTGCTGGTGCCAATTACGTCGACGAGATCGCCGCTTGCGAAAATATCAGCTGCCA
>NZ_CATWFF010000176.1 GCF_958350005.1 uncultured Megasphaera sp.
TGCTGATACGGCTTCGACGATGTAGGGACCTTTATTCAGCATAACGCATTCCGCCCGTTCGCCCATGGCGGCATCGGTAATTTCCGCCCGCGACGGCAAACCGGTTTTGACCATATTTTCCAGCACCTGTGTCGCCCAGATAACAGGCACATGGGCGGCTTCGCAAATCCACAGAATTTCTTCCTGCAGCTCTGCCAGCCGGCGATATCCCACTTCGACAGCCAGATCGCCGCGGGCAATCATAATGCCCAGAGGCTGACGGGACGCGGCCTGCACGATAATTTCCGGCAAATGGTCTACAGCGGCTTTCGTTTCGATCTTGGCAACAATCGCAATAGCCCGGCACGAAGCTCCGCGCCGTTTGTACAGTTCCTCCTGCAGCCTTCGAATATCGGCGCCGGACTGGACAAAGGAATAGCCTATGGCATCGGCATGGCTGGCAATAAAATCGAGATCGGTCAGATCCTTGTCGGTCAGCGGCGATATATTCATTTCTGTCTGCGGAAAATTCAGGCTCTTCTGACTCTTAATTTTACCGCCCTGCGGCTTCGTATAGGTAATGCGCAGATAGGCTCCTTCTGGAACGAGCTGTGCAACTTCTGCCTGAATCTTGCCGTCATCAATGAGAACGAGCTGCCCTTCCTGCAGATTCTGGAAGACTTCCGGCAAACTGCAGGAAATCACAATAGCGCCTGTATAGGCCGCCGGATACTGGCTAATCGGTCCTGATGCCAGGAATATCGTATCGCCGGCCATAACCTTAGGTTCAGCACCGCGAATCAGGACGGAATCAATACGCACTTTAGGGCCGCCCAAATCCATGTAAATCTTGCAGTGCCGATTCAGCTTCTTTTCTGCCTTATGAATATACGCAATCATGCGTTCCCATTTTTCCCGATCGTCGTGAGCGCAGTTAATGCGGGCACAGTCCATTCCCGCTTTCAGCAGACGCCGTACCAGTGTTTCATCTTCTGCTGCTTCCGTCGGCAGCGTCACCATAATATGGGTCTCCTTGTATTTCTTAGGCGTGCCAAAAATTCGGCTTGTATTGTATGCCAGCAGTTCATCGCCATAAAAATAGGTCTTCCGCGGCGGATAATCAATCAGTTCAGCCTCTGGCTTGCGGCAGATCCGCCCCAGCGAAGCCATGACGGCATCCAGATTGTCAATGGCCCGCGCTTCACTTCGTCCCAATGACGACAATCCCAAAGGCAGCAGATTGCGCTGTATCATCCGCAGATCCTGACAGCGCAGGGCCAGATAAAAAGCCAGATTCCAGGCACTGTACATGAACGTATGGCGCGTAATATGAGGCTTCCATTTCTGAAACAGTGCATTGCCCGTCGTCAATACATCTTCCCGCAGGCGAAGCAGATCCTGATACAGCACTTCCGGTGACTTGCTCTCATGTTTCCTTTTCATATCCACTCTCCGTCCTTTCTCAGCACAGACTCTTCTATGCTCTCATTATAATCAATGTATGAGGAACTGCAATATAAAAGGGACGCCTTTACAGGAAATTTACAGCTCCTGTCTGCTGGCCACAGGATCGCTCACCGTACATATATACAAAAAAACCGGAGACCTGAGTCTCCGGTTTCAGCCATATCTTACTGTGCTTTAGCAACTTCTACCAATTTGGCAAAGGCAGCGCCATCGTTAACAGCCAGATCAGCAAGCATCTTACGGTCGACAATAACGCCGGCTTTCGTAAGGCCGAAAATGAAACGGCTGTAGCTCAGGCCCTGAGCACGGGTAGCTGCGTTGATACGGGCGATCCACAGTTTGCGGAATTCCCGTTTCTTTGCGCGGCGGTCACGACGGGCATAGTAGAGAGCCTTCATGACGCTTTCATTTGCTTTTTTAAACAGACGGCTCCGTGTTCCGCGGTAGCCTTTAGCCATTTTTAAGATTTTTTTATGACGAGCGTGTGCTGTAACGCCAACTTTAATTCTAGCCATGAGTAATTTCCTCCAAACCTATAGATAATAATACGAACAGTCGAGTAGATGTACGGGCACATTTTGCGAACAGCGTCGCTCATCACCTTGGAAACGAGCGTAGCTTTTCTCAGGTTGCGCTTACGTTTCGGAGATTTGGATTCCAAAATGTGGCTCTTGTACGGTTTCATCCGTTTGAATTTACCAGTACCAGTAGTAGTGAAACGTTTGGCCGCTGCACGGCGAGTTTTTATTTTCGGCATAATAATATATCCTCCTCTTACTTTGCTTTGTTGGCAGCAATGACCATTGTCATATTTCTGCCTTCAATTTTAGGTTCCTTTTCTACATGGGCAAGTTCCTGAAGTTCCTCAGCGAAGCGTATCAGCAGATCCCGGCCCAATTCCGGATGGCTCATTTCGCGGCCGCGGAACATAATTGTAACTTTAACCTTGCTCCCTTCGCCCAGGAAACGCTGCGCTGCTTTCATCTTGACATAGAAATCATGGTCTTCAATATTGGGACGCAGTTTGACTTCTTTCAAGGTCAGGACCTTCTGTTTCTTCTTGGCTTCCTTTTCCCGCTTCTGCTGTTCATAGCGGTACTTGCCATAATTCATAATACGGCATACTGGCGGTTTGCCATTGGGAGCAACTTCTACCAGATCCAGATGGCGTTCTTCCGCAATCTGACGGGCCGAACGCAGAGACATAATGCCAAGCTGTTCGTTAGCATCGCTGACCACGCGGACTTCGCGGGCTCTGATTTGATCGTTGATACGCGGTTCCTTACTAATCTTCTTCCACCTCCAAAAAAAAGAACGGACAGCACAGGCTATCCGCTCGAATATCTCATCATAAACCTTAGTAACACGACCGTCATGTAAGGTGAGAAGCGGATAGCTTCTGCTTTATTTTTAACAAAAGATAGTATATCAATATTTGGGATTCCTGTCAATAGCTATTCGTATTTATTTCGAAGCCAGGCTGACAGAAGCCGATTCTTTTTTCGTAATCTTCCAGATAACCGCGCCCAGGATGAAGCCGACAATAAAGACAGGAATCCAGCCAAATCCATAGAACGACAAGGGAACTGACGTAACGATGGCTTTGGCAAAAGCCGTGCTGCTCAAGCCAGGCAGGGATTCCAGCACAGCATAGAGGGTTACCAGATATACAGAGCCTTTATACGCGCCGTCATTGGGAGCGATGGGACGAATAATCCCCAGTGTCATAAGAGCCAGGCACGGCGGATAGGTTACGCCAAAAATCCAGCCGACGTAGGTAACGATGCCGTCTACACCGAGCAGGGCAGTCAGGGAAGACAGGATGCAGCAGACAACAGCAGCCAGGCGATAGCTGATACGCTGATTGGATGCCGTATTCGTGAAGGAAGCTACTGCTGCAATCTGGCCAATAGCCGTCGTCAGGCAGGCCAGAATAACAGCAATCCCCATAGGAATCATAACGGCACCGCCAACACGCTGAATAATAGCCACGAGCAGTTCGGCTCTCCCTATTGTATCAGGATATTCACCGCTGACGCAGGCCCCCATATACAGAAGGCTTCCGTAAATAATCAGCAGCAGAACAAAGGCTACGGCACCGCAGTATATGAGTACGCGGTTTCGATCGGCCACAGAGGCATATCCTTTGCTGTTAATAGAACTGATAAACACAGCAGCCATGATAAAGCTGACCAATACATCACCTGTATTATATCCGCCCAAAAAGGCATTGACAAAGGGATTAGGAACAGATGGATCTACAGGAACACCGATAGGCTGAAAAACGCCCATAAAAGAAATAATGACCAGAATCAGTGCCAACAGAGGCGTCAAATACTTACCCATTCGATCCATGACGCTGTTTTTATCGGCTGAAAAGAAATAACAAATCACAAAGTATACGACGACTAAAGGAATAAACGGCGCTGCCGGAATATTACCCTGTACACCCAGCTGAATGGCCGTTGCACATGTTCTGGGAATAGAGACAAAGGTACAGACAATCATGAGTGCTGCTAACAGGATATTATATGTATATTTGCCGACCCGATTCGTAATGGCA
>NZ_CATWFF010000177.1 GCF_958350005.1 uncultured Megasphaera sp.
ACATAATACATATAGCTATCATTGCAAATAAGCAAATGTATTGGCATGACACAAAACTGTCATATAGTATGTTTATACATTTTGGTACTCGTGACATTTGGTTCAGTACCTGCTATACTATAGTCAATCCAAAGAGATACACATGGATGACACAAGGGAGGATGATGGATATGAAACAGAAAATCTTAGCTATTATGGCTGCTATGACGGTTTGTGCATCAGGTGCTGCTTTTGCGGCTCCGCAGACGACGTTCCAGGAAGGACAGGCTCAGGTCGATCTGGGCGCCTGGAATACGAAAGCAGAAGTGGGACATGGAGATACGGATTCGAGCTGGAATTTCCAGGGAGGCATTACGTACGGCCTGACTGATAAGACGGCTATTCAGTATCAGTACAGCGGCTTGAGCACCGATGTTAATGGCCATGATGTGACCGATGGAAATCAGCAGGAAGTGAACCTCGTTCATTCTCTGAATGACAATGTTGCTGTATATGCCGGCTATAACCGGATCAACAACAGCCTGGAAAGATCTTCTGACGATTTGACCAACAATGTTGCTCAGATCGGCCTCATCGGCAAGGCACCGCTGGCAGATAACCTGGATGTATATGGCAAGGTAGGCGTCGGCACGAAGAGCACGACGACCTGGGAAGCTGGCCTGTCCTACGGCGTTACACCGGATTTCGATATTAATGCCGGCTACCGTTACGTCGATACGGAAGGTCGTCATGATAATGATCCCAGCATTACGTATAAGGGATTTGTTACTGGCGTTTCTTACCGGTTCGGCGGATTCTAAGGATTGCAGCGAATGGAAAACTGCCCTCGCAAGGGGGCAGTTTTTTTGCTATAATACACCTAGATAAAAAGGTAAGAAGGTGTGTGTATGAAGCTGACCGAGCGGTTGGCGGCGGCAGCAGCGCTGGTGCCGTCAGGCTCTACGATTGCTGATATAGGAACGGATCACGGGTATCTTCCTGTGCATGTATGCCAGCAGGGAATCTGCCGGCACGCTGTAGCTGCCGATGTGGCGCCAGGGCCGCTGGAAGCGGCTGTTTCCCATGTTCGTGGTGCCGGCCTGGAAGGGCGTATTGACTGCCGTCTCGGCGATGGTCTGTCCTGTATTCGCCAGGGAGAAGTAGACGGCATTGTCATCTGCGGTATGGGCGGTCCCCTGATGGTGCGGATTCTGGATGATTCACGGGACCTATGGCAGTCCCTGCAGTTTGCCGTCTTGCAGCCTCAAAGCGAAAGCGGCGTGCTGCGGCAGTTTTTATATGACCATGCGTGGCATATTGAAGAAGAAACGTTGTGCATTGACAGCGGGCGGCTGTACGAAATCATGCGGGCCGTGCCGGGGCGGGCGGAGCCGCTGCCGGCATGGATGTATGAAGTAGGCCCGATTAACTGGGCCCGGCGCAGTCCGCTGCTGAAGCGGCGAATTGAGCTGATTTTGTCTAAAAAGAAGCACGTAGCCGAAGGACTGGAAAAAAGCCGCAGCGATGTACAGCTGCAGGTCCGGACGCTGCGTCAGGAAATTGCCGCATGGGAGGAACGAGTATGTCAACTACAGTAGGAGAAATTGTTAAGACCTTAAAAGAATGGGCTCCATTGGAACTGAAAGAATCGTGGGATAATCCGGGACTGCTAATTGGCAGCCCGAACGAACCGGTACAAAAGGTCATGGTTACCCTGGATGTTATGATGGAAGGCGTAGACTATGCCATTGCCAACGGCGTGCAGATGATTGTCAGCCATCATCCGGTCATTTTTGACGGCCTCAAAGCGCTGCGCAGCGACACATATAGTGGCGAAATGTATCAGAAGCTGCTGGCCCATCATATTTCGGTATACAGTGCCCATACCAATCTGGACAGTGCTGACGGCGGCGTCAACGATGTCCTGGTTCGCCTGCTGGGACTGAAAAACGTATCTGGCCTTTTGCCGGTAGCAGAAGACAAATTGTATAAGATCGTCGTCTATGTTCCCAAGTCCCATGGCGATGCAGTCCGGCAGGCCCTGGCACAGAGCGGCGCCGGCTTTACGGGGAACTACAGTGACTGTTCCTTTACGGCTTCCGGCCTGGGACGGTTTAAAGCGCAGGACGGGGCTCATCCGTTTATTGGCAAGGTAGGAACCGTAGCGACAGCAGAAGAAGAACGGATTGAAACGATTGTGCCCAAGTCCCGCCTTTCGCAGGCCGTAAAAGCCGTACTGGCCGTTCATCCCTATGAAGAACCGGCGTATGACGTGTATCCGCTGCAGAATGAAGGGCACTGGTTTGCCATGGGCCGCGTTGGTACCTGGCCTACGCCGGAACCGGCGGGCATTGTCCTGCAGAAAATCAAACGTATCCTGAAACGGGATGTTCTCACCTATGCCGGCAATGTAGATACAGTTGTCAAAAAAGTGGCTCTCCTCGGCGGCGGCGGTGCTGGCTTTATGAAGCAGGCCAAAGCAGCGGGAGCGCAGTTGTATCTGACTGGGGATATGAAGTATCACGATGCGCAGGAAGCAATCCGGCTGGGGCTCGTTGTTGCTGACGGCGGCCATTTCGGTACGGAAAATCCTGTCGTCAGTGATCTGCAGAAGCGCCTTTGTGCAGCCAGTCAGCAGCAGAACTGGCAGATTGACTGTTTCTGTGATCCTACAAGCGGTGATTTCCTGCATTACCTGAAATAGGAGGAATTGGGATGATGACGAAAGCAGAACACATCCAGCGCCTGCGGACCGATCCGGTATACGCCATTATGGGCAATGAAGAGCTGTGCCGGGGGCGAAGCAACCGGGATGTGGCCAAGATGCTCATTGCCGCTGGGGTGAAGATTATCCAATACCGGGAAAAACATAAGACGTGGCGGGAAAGATGGCAGGAAGCGACGGAAATTGCAGCATGGTGCCATGAACAGAATGTGACGTTTATTATGAATGATTCTGTCGATTTGGCCATTGCCTGCGGTGCGGACGGCATTCACGTCGGCCAGGATGATGCGCCGGCTCCCTTTGTCCGCAAACTGGCCGGTGCCGATATGGTCATCGGCGTTTCCACGAATACTGTAGCTGAAATGAAGCAGGCCGCAGCCGAAGGAGCCGATTATGTCGGCTTTGGACCCCTCTTTCCGACGGCTTCCAAAAAAGACGCTCACAGCGTTGTGACGGCAGACGCCCGGCAGTATGCTGTGGCCTTTTCTCTGCCCGTCGTCGCTATTGGCGGCATTGATGCTGAAAATATACGGCCCCTGTATGATGAAGGATTTCGTTCCTTTGCCATGATTTCGGCTATTGTAGGACAACCGGATATTGCAGCCGCTGTGTCTCATATTCGCCGCACCTTGATGGCGAAATAGACAGATTGCCGATTTTATGAAAAAGCAGAACTTCAAAGAAACCTGTTCTTTGAAGTCCTGCTTTTTTTGACCTTCCTTATGGCAGAGGCGGCCAGGATGTTGTCTGGGCCGGGGTGCTTGGCCTGGCTGTCAGCGTATGGTTCAGGCTGTCGTAATTCCACAGGCGGTGGTGTTCGCGGATACACTGGCTCATGGCATACTGCGTGTGTTCCTGCTGCAGATACTGACGTTCAAAAGAGGGTTCCCAGAAGGGATCTTTAGCCGGTCTTACGCGGAGCATGCGTTTGGATAGCGTGTGCTTGCATTGGGCGGCAAACCACAGCGTCGTTTTGTCATTGGCCCGCTGTGACATAATGAGCATATGGACGTGATTGGGCATGACTACATAATCGGAGATGAGAAATACCGATTCTGTATAGCGCAGTGTTTCCAGCGCAGCGGCTACAGCTTCTCCCAGCGGCGTTGGCTGCCAGATATGCTTCCCATTCCGTTCGTGAATTTGCCCCAAGGTCATCTGATGCTGATGGGTACAAAATGTCAGCAGCTGAACACAGGAACAAGATGATTTGTTTTTTGTATGCATGAGTTGCACCTCCTGTATAGAATGCCTTCAGTATACAAGATGAAGATGAAAATAGAATGAAAAAAAGGGCGTAATG
>NZ_CATWFF010000178.1 GCF_958350005.1 uncultured Megasphaera sp.
GAGCCCACCACGCATAAGGCGGAAACGTACTGCGGACCATGGTGGGACTTTTTTTTATGGAGGCATGTTGATGGATTTAAAACCGGCCCTTACATATGATGAACAAATCGACCGCTTGACTAATGTCCACAATCTTACAATCTCTTCAAAGGATGCTGCCATTTCGATTCTAAAAAGAGTAAATTATTACCGACTAAGCGGTTATGGTATTGGTCTCAAAAAAATAGACAATGTCGAAGAATATGTGGATGGCATTTCTTTGACGCATATCTATCGACTTTACCAATTTGACAGCTTGCTTCGCAATACATTAATTCACCTAATTGAACAGCTGGAAATCCAGCTTCGTACGCAGCTTTCGTATTATCTTGCTTTAACATATGGCGCAGAAGGATATATGGATGCCTCCAATTTTCTTGATAAAAGGAATAAGTACCATCACTCCATTCATGAAATCCTCATAGAAAAATTTAAGAACGAATGTAAACGACAAAAAAACGTACCTTTCGTCAAGCATCACGCCACACAGTACAATGGGCATTTCCCTATTTGGGTCGCTATCGAGCTTTTTACCTTTGGTAATCTGTCTTCCCTATACAGTATTTTAACCATGGAAGATAAAAAACAAATTGCTTCTCTTTATCATACAAAGCCTCAGTACCTGAGCAGCTGGATTCTTTCATTAGTCGAAATACGCAATATTTGTGCACATTATGGCCGTCTTTATAATATGCCGCTAAAGCAAACACCTCGCTTGTATTCAGATGTATCCAACTATGTGCAGCCAAAATCCAATAAGCTCTTCCCTGTCCTCGTCGCTATCAGGCGAATGCTAGACGCGAATGACCAATGGCAGGAATTTGAACAGGCACTTGAAAAGATCATAAATGAGTATACAGATGTGATTCGCCTTTCCTTTATGGGATTTCCTAAAAACTGGAAAGATGCGTTAAGATAATATGAGATTTTATTCTTTACGCATCCTTGTCCCCCATACAAACCTTTGCCTATTGACAATATACGTAGTGATTTTTATACTTTTAGTATATCTATCAGAAATATAAAATTGTGGGGAAGGATGACTTCATATGAAATATAAAGCGCTGCAGGCAGCAGTTCCGTATACGCTGCCTATTTGCGCCGGTTTTCTGTTTATTGGTATGTCTTACGGATTTCTCATGGCCAGCAAAGGCTTTTCCGTGTGGTATCCCTTTTTTATGAGCATGCTTATTTTCGCCGGTTCCATGGAATTCGTCACCATCCCCTTGCTGCTGGCGCCTTTTAATCCGCTGAATGCCTTTATTCTGACGCTCATGGTCAATGCACGCCATTTATTTTACGGCATTTCCATGCTCGAGCCGTACCGCCATACGGGCTGGCTCAAGCCGTACCTCATTTTCGGCATGTGTGACGAGTCCTTTTCCATCAACTGCACCGTCGTGCCGCCGTCTGACGTGAGCCGGCCGTGGTTTATGTTTTTCGTTACCGTTCTCAACCATATCTACTGGGTTGCCGGCGCTGTCTTGGGCGGCCTGCTGGGCTCATGGATTCAATTTGACACGACAGGCATCGAATTCGTCATGACCGCCCTGTTTACGGTCATGTTCGTCAGCCAGTGGCAGCGCAGAGAAGCACGCCGTCCGGCCTTAGCCGGCGTGGCCTGTACCCTGGTCTGCCTGCTTCTCTTTGGCAGTCAGCAGTTTCTCATTCCGGCCATGATACTTATTACGCTGTATTTTCTGTGGAACAGACACCGGGCCAGCCAGAACGGCACCGTAGAGGAGGCTTAGACTATGACGACAACAGAAATGATGCTGACCATTGCCGTCGTTGTGCTGGGCACGATGACCACACGGTTTCTGCCGTTTATTCTCTTTGCCAAAGGGCAGCCGCCGGCATTCATTTCCTACCTGGGCCGGGTTCTGCCGCCGGCGGTCATTGGCCTGCTCATCGTCTTCTGCCTGAAAGACGCCGTATTTTCCTCTTCCCACGGGCTGCCGGAACTTATTGGCATCGCCGCCGTTGCCGTCATGTACCGGCTGTGGAACAATACGCTCCTCAGCATTGGTGCCGGCACCGTACTGTACATGGTTCTCCGCCAGGTTCTCTGGCCCTGATATTTATACCATATATGCCCATCATCTATAGGTATTCTCACATCGCTTGTGCTATAATTAAGACCATGAATATTGCCATCACAGGTTTTACGAAGGGAGCACTGATACATGAACGCAGTATTCGTTGACTTTGAAATGAATCCTATTGGACGGAAACAGAAAGAAGCCCGCCGCATCTGCAAGGGAGAAATTATTGAAATCGGCGCTGTAAAAATCAATGAAGCCGGCGAAGAAATTTCTTCATACAAGGAATATGTCCGGCCGGAATATACGACAGAAATGAATGCGACCTGTCAGGAACTGACGGGCATTACCATGGATATGCTCGCCGATGCGCCCCATTTTACGCCGGCATTTCATCATTTTCTCGACTGGTGCCGCGAATCGAATGACGACAATTACGAAATGTACGCCTGGAGTGAAAACGACTGGCGCCAGCTGACCTGCGAAATGCGTCTGAAACAGCTGGATATGACCGACGACCGCGTCCGCTGGATGCTCGACCACTGGCAGAACTTCCAGCAGATTTACTGTAATCTCTTGGGACTGGACAAGGTCATTTCCCTGGATAAGGCAGTCAGCACGCTGGGAGAAACCTTTGACGGACAAATGCATGACGCCCTGTGGGATGCCCGCAACACGTCCAAACTCTACGTACTGTCTCAGAAACGCGAAGAATTCCGCGATATTATGCAGCCTATTATCGACGCAACCAAACCGGCAGAACCGCTGACGTTCTCGTTGGCCGACGCTTTCCGCGCCGCCCGCCGGTAAGCTTTCCACTACACCGCCGAAAGAGAGGGATCTGCCGTGGACGAAACAGGTTCCCGCATACTCTATATTTTCATCGACATAATTCTGCCCCTGGCCGTGGGCTACGGCATCAAGCAGAAAGGTCTCCTGTCTCCGCAGCAGTGCAATACGTTGATTCGCTTCAACATCATCGTCGTCATGTCCATTCTGACGCTGCTGAGCTTCTGGGTTCTGCCGCTGCAGGCCGAGCTGCTGTCACTGCCTTTTTTCGCCTTTTTCAACGCCCTGGTTCCGCTGGCCGTAATCCTGGGCCTTAGGCTGCACCGCCGCTTTTCTTCCCGCCTGGACCGGGGCAGCTACCTCGTCACGGCCATGCCATCCAACACGACGGCCCTCGGCGGCCTGTGCGGTTATCTGCTGTACGGGGAAATCGCCTTTGCCTATTCTCAGATCATTGGCATTTTCCAGAATCTGGTCATGTTTTTTATCCTCTTCCCCATGGGGTACTATTACCAGCACAGTGGGAAAGGCAGTCATGTACTGACCTTTTTCAGGGACAACTGGAAAAACGTATTTATCAACTGGAATCAGCTGTCCCTCGTCTTTATCGCTGCCGGTATTGTCCTGTATACTGCCGGTGTGCCGCGGCCGGCTGTGTTGGGCGAGCTGTTTCAGGACCTCATCCACGTCAGCGCCTGGTCGGCCCTGCTGCCCATTGGCTATCTCATTGATTTCAGCCATCTGAAGCAGTACTGCCGGCCTACGCTCAACCTGATTCCGCTAAAGCTGGTCGTCACGCCGCTGCTGTCGTATCTGCTGGCCGTCCAGATGACAGACAATCCGGTGCTGCTGGGATCGCTGCTGATCATTATGGGATCGCCCTGCGCCATTAACGCCCTCATTACGGCCCGGCTGTACGGTCTGAATGTCAACCTGGCCATGGCGCCGTTTATTACGACGACAGTACTGTATATTTTCCTCTGGTATCCCCTGTTTTATCTCCTCGTCATTACAGGATACCTGCCGTTTCGGTAAGATCCATACGAATAAAGCACAACGGGGCTGTAACAAAATGGCCTCATCAAAAAAACGGATTCAGATATCTGAGTCCGT
>NZ_CATWFF010000179.1 GCF_958350005.1 uncultured Megasphaera sp.
CAGAAAAATACTCACATATGCAATAAAAAGTAAAGTTTCAAAGCAAAAAAAAGACAATAGAGAAGGGAAATCAGTTGTCTTTTTTTATGATATATATCATTCTTCCGACTTCATGAACATCAGCAGTCTGGCGTGCGCATAAAGTTTATATAAAACTATGGTTCCTGTTTCGGCAGAGGTAACAGCCTGACATTACTTTCTGCAAAGCCGTATACATACATCCCCTAGAATGGGGGCTGCCGTTGACGAGTACTACATTCGTTGCGTACCTCCCTACAACGATGCCAGCCACGAAAGGACGCTGTCTTTTGCCTGGGCCACGTCATCGCGGGATACGGTAAAGGCATTGGTCTGAACAGAAGCTCCCGGCACGGCATTCTGTACAGCTTCCGGAGTGCCGGCCAGGCCGCTTCCGCCATGGGTCGAGAAGATGACGATTTTTTTGCCCGTCAGATCATGGCGCTGTAGGAAGGTATATACCGGCATAGGCAGATCTCCCCACCAGATAGGATAGCCCAGGTAAATCGTATCATAGGCACTGAGATCGCCGACAGGGTCCGTAATGTCCGGCCGGGCATCCTGCAGCTTTTCCGCTTTCGCGGCTGCTACCAGGGCTGCATGATTCGTCGGATAGGGATCTTTGCGGGAAATGCGGAATATATCGGCCTTGGTCTGTTCCTGAATGATCTGGGCAATATACTGGGTACTGCCCTGCACTGTATCAGGATTCTCTACTTCTGGTTCAGAAAAATAAATGACCGCCTGCTTCGTTTCTTTTCCATCTTGTGCGCCTGCAGGGACAGGTGCACCTTTAACGGATGCGCCGGCATCAGCGTCTACACTGGCAGTCTGCGCCGTCTTCGTTGCACCTGCCGTATCATCGGCTTTCGTGCTGGCCGCACCGCAGGCGGCCAGGCTGAATACAAGCAGTCCGGCTGCTGCCAAAAGTCCCATTTTTTTACAATTCATACGCTATCTCTCCTTTTGTATTTTTACACCCGCAGGTTCCGTTCCTGCACCATCTGATAAAACCATTCCACCATCTTCGGATCGTAGTGAAAGAAGAACAAACTCTTTCCCGTATCCAGTTTTTCAAGTTGCTTCATTTCTTCCGGTGTCAGGGAGAAATCAAAAACATCCAGGTTCTGAGCCATTCGTTCCGGACGGACTGATTTGGGAATGACGACGACGTCTTTCTGCAGCAGGAAGCGCAGCGCTGTCTGGGCAGCAGTCTTATGATGGGCCGCACCGATACGGTTCAGCACATCATTGCTGAAGAAACCGTTGCGGCCTTCGGCAAAGGGTCCCCATGCTTCATGAACGATGTCGTATTTCTTCATAATACCGTGCAGTTCTGTCTGCTGTTGAAAAACATGGGTTTCTACCTGATTTACTGCCGGCATGACTTCCACATTATGGCATAAGTCGATCAGGCGGTCGGCAAAAAAGTTGGACACGCCAATGGCCCGAAGCTTTCCTGCCTTATAGGCTTCTTCCATAGCCCGATAGGTGCCGTAATAATCGCCGAAAGGCTGATGAATCAGCATGAGATCGACGTAATCGGTCTGCAGGCGCCGCAGGGAATCGTCTATAGATTGTATGGTCTTTTCATACCCGGCATTGGCAATCCAGATCTTTGTGGTCAGAAAGATCTCTTCCCGACGCACGCCGGACTGCCTGAGCCCTGTCCCCACTTCGTATTCGTTGTCATAAGACTGGGCCGTGTCGATAAGCCGATACCCGGCATGGAGGGCATCCTGCACAGAGCGGACACATTCTTCCGGGGATACCTGATATACCCCATAGCCCACTTTCGGCATACTTACACCATTATTTAACGTAACAAATTCCATTGTCCTCTCTCCTTTATATAACTTGGTTGTATTCATGCAGATAAACTCCTTTCTCATATAAAAATACCCAACAACATCTGCTGTTGGGTATAGTATAAAAGAATCGGGACCTCTGCAGAAGTCCCGATTGGTTTGTCAGTATAAACTATTGGTTTATTCTTGTTCAGAAATACACTGGTTCACAGCATCCAGAAACTGCTGTACCAGCGGTGACGGCTGTGGCGAATGAAGAATGCCGTACGGCATGGCATAGGGCCAGTCTACAGGCAGTATGGTCAGCAGTGGATGCACAGCCGACCACATGGGAAAGGCCAGCAGCAGGGAATCGCCATTTTCACAGTCGTTGAAGATCCGGGCATTATAGAAATCGAAATCACGCAGGTGAATGGTTCCCTCTTTCTGCAGCTCCTGCCGCAGGGCATCCATCTGCTGTGCCCAGCCCTGTCGAATGATGCATAGGGTCTCGCCAGATAAATCGGACAGGGAAAGGCGTTTCTTAGCAGCCAGGGGATGCATGCGGCTGACGGCACAGCAAATCGGTTCTTTCCGTATTTCCAGGCCCTGACAATAGGGATAACAGTTCCACGTTCCGGCATCGAATACGCCGGCAACGATATCGATATGCTCGCCCAGGGTACGCAGGATTTCCCGGGCATTTTCCGGCGTGTTGTCAAAGGGAACGACTTGAAATTTAATGCCCGGCATATAGGCCTGTATGTCCTGCCACAGTTCCAGCAGCGGCGTCACTGGCGTCATGAGGGATGTACCGATGCGAATGACCGAAGCCGCTGAGGATTCCCTGGCTTTGGCCCGCTCCACGGCCTTTTGGGAATATCCTATCATATACTGGGCATCCCGATATAGAGACTTGCCGGCAGCCGTCAGTTCCAGTCCCCGGTGGGTACGTATAAACAGGCGCATCTCCAATATTCGTTCCAGATTATTGATTTGCTTGATAACGGCTGGCGCAGAAATAAACAGCGTTTCTGCGGCCTTATTAAAACTTCCCGCATCAGCTACAGCCACAAACGTATCCAGCAGGGGATTATGCAGCATGGGACTTCCTCCTTATTCAGTATATATCAGGATGATGCCGATTCTATCTTTACCTGATTGTACCATATACAGACTATATAACAAAAAAGAACATCCCCCACAGAGGACGTTCTTTTTTATATCATGTCTTATTCAGCCGTCGTATTGTTTACGACCTGTTTGCCTTTGTAGAAGCCGCAGGTTGGGCATACATGATGCGGCATCACTGCTTCGTGACACTGCGGGCATTCAACGAAACCCGGAGCTGTCAGTTTCCAGTTGGCACGACGCATATTCTGACGGGGCTGGGATAATCTTCTCTTTGGTACTGCCATGTTTCTACACCTCCTTACATCCTGGTACGTAGTTAGCGCTTTGAATTGAGCAATGTTTCCAAGACGGACAGTCTCGGATCAATCTTGTCGGTAGGACAACTACAGGGGCCTTCGTTGAGGTTTGCGCCGCACTGCGGGCACAGCCCTTGGCAGTCAGGCCGGCACAGAACCTTCATAGGCTCGCTGAGGATTAAGGTTTCTCTAATTGTCTCCGTCAAATCGATGTATTCGCCGTTATACGGCCATACGTCTTCAGGAAGCTCTGCTTCCGCACCATAGACTTCAGACAGTGCTGCATTTCGAACCAGCGATACCGGTGTCAGACAGCGGCTGCATGTATACATGCCGGATGTGCGCACCGTCCCTTCGACGACGATATGGGTCCCGTCAGACCAGAACGATCCTTTGACGGCGACATCGCTGTCTTTCCAGGGAAGTGTATCTACGTCGCCCAGTGCGGCGGCTGGTTCTTGAAAAGCAAAAGGTATTTTCCGACCTTCTTCTCTGAGTGCTTCTTCGACTTGTAGTTTCATAATTCTACCTCGACCATACTATTATATCTGTCTGTTCCCTCTTTGTCAATTACTTTTTACCGGAGCCAATGAATTCTATAAGACACATATGATAATGTCCTAGTAGAACACAAGGGAAAATGTCCCGATTA
>NZ_CATWFF010000180.1 GCF_958350005.1 uncultured Megasphaera sp.
CAGCATATCCTTCCACGTCGTGCCGTACACGTCCGGCACCTGGGTAAACAGATGGCGTTCCAGCATTTTCATGACATTCATGACACCGCCGGCATAGTGAAAATCCACGACTGTATAAGGGCCGCTGGGAACGACGGCATTGATGCAGAATATCTGCCGGGCGTACCGTTCAAAATCATCCAGCGTCAGGGATATTCCCAGTTCCCAGGCATAAGCCAGTAAATGAAGTACTGCATTGGTCGAGCCGGCCACAGCCAGGTCAAACATGACGGCATTGAGGAGCGTTTCTTTCGTAATCAGTCCTGACGGCTTCCTTCCGGCCTTCACCATGGCCACGATCTGCCGGCCTGCTGCCCGGGCTGTGCGGATCTTTTCGTTATCCGTTGCCGGAATCGTTGCCGTTCCCGGCAGGACCAGGTTCAGCACTTCTCCCAGCATCTGCATGGTATTGGCCGTTCCCATAGACGGGCATGCACCAAAAGACGGGCACACGGCATCTTCCAGCTGAGCCAGTTCGTCTTCACTGACGCCGGAGAATCGGGCTGCATCCAGATCCGCCTCGACGACGGCCTTTCCGCAGTGCTGACCGGGCTGCATGGAGCCTCCCGTAATGACCAGGGAAGGAATATCCAGGCGCATAGCAGCCAAATAGCATCCTGCAATAATATTATCACACGTCGCCACCATGGCCAACCCGTCGAAGTGATGTACTTTCGATACAAATTCTACTGACATAGCTACAATGTCCCGGCCGACCTGTTCATATTTCAGTTCGTCTGCACCGTTGGCAATATTGCCGCATGTCGCCGGAATGCCGAATTCTACGGGAATCCCGCCGGCAGCCCATATTCCTTCTTTCACCGCTTCTGCCAGCTGGCGCAGATGGGCCGACCCCGGCGACCCGGCCATATACGAATTAGGCACGCCAATATGCGGCTTATGCCGTATGTCTTCATCTGAATACCCTGCTGCTTTCATCATGACCCGCCGATGGGCCGCTTCTGCGCCGTTCCAAAATGATTCCCCCATAGTCTCATCCCCCTGATATACTGTATTCCGGCCATTGACATACGGCCTCTCTTTACTATAATAAAAGAAAAGGGGTTCTCAGAATAACGCAAAAAACTGAAGACAGTCTTCTCCTTTTCTGAACGAACGCCCATACAGCCGGTCAGGCGAAATGACTTCACTCATTCCGCACACACCAATTCATTTTTCTAATCCCTAAAGGGGCCAACTTATGAATAAATACGAAATCGTCCTCCATATCTGCCAGACCCACAGTCTCTCACAGACGGCAGCCCAGCTCAACTATTCCCAGTCCGCCGTCAGTCAGGCCGTCAAGAGCCTGGAAAAAGAGCTGGGCCTGTCCCTGTTTACCCGTTCCAAACGAGGCATGGAACTGCGGCCAAACCTGGAAGAACTCATGCAGTCCCTGCGCTGTATCTGCCAGGAAGAACAGCGCATCCGCCGCATTGCCGCCGATCTGACCAGTCTGGAAAAGGGCTATATCCGCATCGGCACCATTCAGAGCATTGCCTACCACTGGCTGCCGGCTATGCTGCGCCAGTTTGCCCGGGCCTATCCGCACATTCGCTTTGAAATGACTGTCGCCGGGTTTCAGGACCTCCATCAGTCCCTGCTGGCCGGAAAGAGAGACTGTATTTTCACCTCTCACTATGCTGCTGGCTCCCTTCCCTTTACGCCCCTTGGCAACGATGAACTTCTTCTCGTCCTGCCCCGGCATCATCGGCTGGCCTCGGCACTGCAGGTATCCATTTCCGATCTGGAAGGAGAAGACTTTATTCTTTCTTCAGACGGACTGGCTTATGAAACGGGCCGCATTTTTGAGCTGAACCATATTACGCCGGTCATTCGCTACCATATAGACGACGATTATGCTGTATGCAAAATGGTGGAGCAGGGGTTCGGCATTTCCATTCTGCCAAAACTCCTGCTCCACCACATTCCCTTTCATGTCTGTATTCGTCCCTTTACGGAAGGATACACGCGAACCCTGGGCATTGCCCACAGGGATGAAGAAATATCGCCGGCACTGACCAAATTTCTGGAATATGCCGCTCCATTCCCCGGAAAGGATACTATTGCTCCATGAATGCCATGACAACCCGAACTATCGTCCTTGCAGACCGTACCCTGACGTATACACTGGCCCGCAAGGCCGTGAAAAACATCAATCTCCGCATCCGGCCCGACGGCTCTCTCTATGTCTCGGCACCGCCGTCTATCCCGCTGTATCACATCGAAGGGTTCCTGAAAAAGCAGGAATCCTCCATCATGCAGGCTCTGCGCAGCCTCTCCCGCCGCCAGCAGGCTCTGCTGCGTCTCGGCGACGGCGATACCCTCTGGCTTGCCGGAAAGCCCTATACCCTGGACGTCCGCCTGGGCCTGCACAACACCATCCGCCGCAGCGGCCAGACCGTCTTTATGGAAGTATCCGGTCAGGACCCGGTCCTGCGCCAGCGCCTGTATCATTCTCTCCTGCGCCAGGCTGGCGAGCGCCTCTTTCCGGCAAGTCTTTCCCGCATGTTTCCTCAGATGCAGGACTATGCCATTCCCCTACCGGCCCTGCGCCAACGGGTTATGCGGTCCCGCTGGGGTTCGTGCATGCCCTTCAAAGAAATCATCACCATGAATACGTATCTGGCCATTATGCCGGAATCCCTCATTGACCAGGTTATGCTCCACGAACTGTGCCATCTCGTTCATCCTGACCATTCACGCCACTTTTACAACGTCATGACCTGCATCATGCCGGACTGGAAAGAACGACGCACTGCCATGGAACAGTATCTGCCATACTGCGTTTAGCGCGGTTCAATATGAATCGTCGGATCGCAGGAACCGTATTTCGCATGCAGGGAAAATTCGACTGCATCTGATATGGCATGGGCCTTGTAAACTGGCAGGGATTTGTCGACTTCCAGATGAAAATCCAGCACCGTCGTCGTGCCTACGACGCGGGTACGCAAATGATGATAGCCCAGAACGCCGGGATTGTCCAGAATAATGCGGCCAATACGGTTTTCTTCAATCTGGCTCAGAGAAGTATCAACTAATTCATCATAGCTCTTCCGGCACATCATAATGCCGACGCGTAAAATACCGGCAGCGACCAGACAGGCCACGAGGGGGTCGATCCAGGCCCAGCCAGTCAGTTTCATCAGCACCAGACCGGCCAGGACACCGGCCGACGTCCACACATCGGCCCGCAGATGCATGCCGTCAGCCTGCAGAGCTGCCGAGCCCGTTTGTTTTCCTACAGCAAAAAGGCGCTGCGATACGATAGCATTGACCAGGCTGGACGCCGACATGACGCCAATGGCCAGGTACAGCCCATCTTCGGGCATGGTCTGGGGGACGAGGAATTTCTGCCATGCTTCATGGAAAATCGCCAGCGCAGCGACGACGATGAGGATAGATTCCACCGCTGCCGAGACCGTTTCGATTTTTCCATGGCCATAATCATGAGTTTCATCAGGCGGCAGGGACGAAGCCCTTACGGCCATCCAGGCAATGGCTGCTGCCAGCAGATCCACGCCGGAGTGAATGCCTTCAGAAATAATACTGACCGTCCCGGTCAGCATGCCGACAGCCAGTTTGCCAATAACGAGGGCTGTGTTGCTGAGGACGGACAGGGCTGCTGTCCGTTTTTTCAGTGTACGTTCATCAGATGTCATAAAAAATCTTCTCCTTTTCTGCCATTTCACACAAAAAAAGCCTGCGGAACTACTGTTGATAGTCCCGCAGGTTCTGTTACTGCTGCTTACGCCCGGCCATATGGCCTGTTTATCGTCTTTATATTATCATTTATATTC
>NZ_CATWFF010000181.1 GCF_958350005.1 uncultured Megasphaera sp.
GCTATAATAAGGATAATATTGGGGGTTATATAGAATACCTGTGAAGCGTATTGCGTCATAGCAAATCCCTCATATTGTATGTAGTATATAAAGGAGGATTATAGTATGAAACAGCAAAAGACGATTTTGGCCGCTGCTGTCATGGCGGCATTGTTAGCCCCTGTATACGGGGAAGGGGTACTGGCGGCTGATACACAAAGTGCATGGAAAGAGTATACTTCTACAAAGACTGTCGATTTGACGAAAGATAATGTGGGAGAATATACAAATCCGATCAAAACCACAGGAAATGATACAGAAGTAACCTTTGATGGTGGGGATAAGACTGTAGACTGGACAGTGAAATGGACGGAAGATAATCAGAAGATTTTAAATGGTAATGAAACGGATCCTGCAAAATATCCGCAGGGAGATAATATTCTCGTAGAAGCAGGTTCTAAGCTTACCATTCAAAATTTGAACTCCCTTAATTTTGAAGCAACTCAGACATCGAAAACGTCTGTAGACGGTGCCTTGAAAGCTGTGAACGGTGCTAATGTTACTATCAAAGATATAGGAACGATCAATTTCGGTACGGCAGATAATGTGCTCAATGCAGATCAGGGCTTCCACGCGTACGGTGCGGCGATTGATGTCATGGCAGATAATCTGTATGGAAATGTACGTGGTGCAGGTTTCTTGATGGCGCAGAGCACAAACACTAATAATAAAGGCACGCTAAAGGTTGACATCGCCAATGATGTCAATTTGACAAGCAATTATAGAGCTCTTATGACAGCCGGTGTATATCAGGAACCGGATCAAGGTGTAGAAAATACACTTACTGCAGGTGGAAAGATAACTCTCCGTGTAACAGGTGAAAAAGCATCAAAACCTGCTACAGATGCGGTAGTTGGTGTTACAGATGAATATTATAATGGTTCATACCATTACGGAACAGGCGATGCCAATCTGAAAATTTCCGGTGCTAAGGGAGTTTCTATTATCAGCGATAAGGGTGCTGGACTGTCTGTTGGCAGACACAGTGAAAGCGGTACGCGTACATTGAAGGTTGAGTCTGCTGAGGGAGATGTCTCTATTGAGACCGCTGGCATTGGTATTTCTGCTGGCGTAGGCGCGAAGAAGAAATCAGATGGAACCGATAATGGGACAACAGATAATCTGAATGCAACAGCAGATATTTCCGTAACTGGTAAAAATGTCAGCGTCATCAGCAAAACTAATTCTGCAGTTGATCTCGATAAGAACAGTACCTTGAATGTAGCCAGCACGCAGGAAAACGGGAAGATTGTTCTTGCCGGCGGCAATGGCGTGGCAGCAGATGTATCTGGTGAAAACACCACATTTACTATCGGCAATGGTACGGCAGGTACAGTAGAACTGAGCGGCCAGATCAAAGCGGCAGACAAGGCTAATGTCACCATTAAGGGAAATACCACGACTATTGCAGACGCATCCGTACTGAAGGGAGCTCCCCTTGTTGACGTCAAGAATGGCGGCAGCTTCAATGTCGCGGACGGAGCAAAACTCCAGGTGCGCGGTGCCTATACGGGAAAATCCCTGTATTCTACAGATGGTAATACAAACAGCAAAGTTTCCTTCTGGGATATTGCGAATACGTCCTTTGCCAATCCCCTTCAGTATTTGGGTAAAAACGGCGTCGTCGAAGCAGGCATAACAGAAGCAAACAAAAAGAATCTTGTTGGTTACCTTGCTCTGCCGGTGGCTCTTTCTGCAACGACTGACAATAATCGCGGTGTTATGTCGCTTATTGAAAACGGCGCTGATGCCTACAATGCTGCTGTAGGCATTGGTCAGGCCGGCGGCATTCAGCACAGCACCTATGCTGTAACGGGACTTGTTGCTGACGCACTGGATACGCACGAAGACACGCCGGAAAAAGATATCTGGGCCAAAGGCTTCCACAGCACGGAAGATATTGACAGCCTCGGCTTTGCAGGGGGAGCCCTGAATCTGGATACGCAGTACAACGGGGCCATCGTCGGTGCCGACCTGTATCAGAAAGAAGGTACCGCTGCAGGCATCGCTGTTTCCTATGCTGACGGCAGTATCAGCGGTACTAATGGCGCAGTGTACACGAAAAATGATGCCGAATATCTGGGCGTTTCCCTCTATGGCCGGAAAGACCTGGGCGCCTATCGTCTGGCAGCTGATCTGTCCTACCTGGGCGGCAGTCACGACCTGACGCAGTACAATAATGGCACTACCGTTACGGCTGAACCGAATACAGAAGCCTGGTCTCTGGGCGTTAAGGCCCTGCGGGATTATGACTTCGGCAGCGGCACCCTTACGCCGTATGTAGGCGCCCGGTATCTCCGCCTCACGACGGACCAGTATACGTCCAGCCTGGGCCTGTCCTATGACAAGGAAACACAGAATCTCTTCCTTCTTCCTGTAGGGGCCGATTATTCGCTGAACCTGAACCGGGGCAGCTGGAATATTAAGCCCTATGCAGGTATTGGCTATATCTGGACGGTTGGCGACCGGAATGCCGATCAGACTGTATCGTACGGGACAGCAGCAGACACCTTTGCCTATGATGTCACTGATGCAGGCAGCTTCCTGGCCAAAGCCGGCATTTCTGCCGAACACGGCGATTACAGCTTCGGTGTAGGTTATGCCTACCAGAAGGGCAGCACCGTAGACAGTGACACCTGGACCGTACAGGCTGCGTATAAATTCTAATTTCATCATGATGTAACCCAAACGAGGAGAGTCCCTGCTGCAGGGGGCTCTCCTTTTTTGCATGGGCAAACAAATTTTGACAGATAGACAGAATGTATGAAATAATACAATTATATTACAAGTTAACTATTGAAAGGTGGGAGTTATGTGAAATATCGAGTACTGTCGAATGGCGTACAAATGCCGGGCATTGGCTTTGGCACGTACAAAGCCCTGGAAGGGGGCAAAAAAATCATTGAAATGGCTATTGCAGCAGGATACCGTCATTTTGATACGGCTGCAGCCTACGGGAATGAAGAGGAAGTAGGCGAAGTCATCAGAGACAGCGGCGTCGACAGAAGTGAATTTTTTATTACCAGCAAAGTCTGGCCGACAGAACTGGGCTATGACCGGACCATGGCTTCTTTCCAGCAGTCCCTGCAGCGGCTGCAGACGACGTATCTGGATTTGTTCCTGATTCACTGGCCCAAAGATCCTCATGGCGATCTTGAAAGTGACGCGTGGAAGCAGCTGGATCAGGAAAGCTGGCGCGCTCTGGAAGACCTGTATCGAGACGGGAAGGTACGGGCTATTGGGGTCAGCAATTTCCTGCCTCATCATCTGCTGAATCTCATGAAAACGGCGACGGTCATGCCCATGGTGGATCAGCTGGAAATTCATCCGGGGTACAGCCAGATTGGGGCACTCGATTTTTGCCGGGATCAGGGTATTCTGGCAGAAGCATGGAGCCCCATTGGCCGCGGCCGGGTCCTGCAGGACCTGCTGATTCAGGAACTGGCCCGACGGTACCACAAAAATGCAGGACAGATATGCCTGAAATATGTAGAACAGCTCGGCGCTGTGCCGCTGCCCAAATCGTCGAGTCTGGAACGGATGAAGGGGAACCTTGACATTGACGACTTTACTATTTCTGAGGAAGACATGTATCGCCTTATGACGCTGCCCCAGCTCGGCTGGTCCGGCCAGCATCCAGACCGGCCCTGGCAGGCACCGGAACAGCCGAAAGAATAATGATGCGAATTTTTATTCACCACAACTGAGTATACAAAATTAGCACGCTATTCATAAAAATACAAGCCTATGCAAAGAGCGCGCTAAATATATAAATAATAAGT
>NZ_CATWFF010000182.1 GCF_958350005.1 uncultured Megasphaera sp.
TTCGCCGTGACAGGGCGACATGTTAAACCGCTACACCACGGGGCCATTTCATATTCTCCATCAAGACGCTTTTTGTCTCGACAAAAAGTATTCTATCATGATTTCATTTTTTTAGCAAGTATTTTTTCCATATTTTTTTCAAGTTCTCCAAATTTTTGTCTAGGTAAACGCCATACTTTGATGTATAATAAGACTGATATTGTGTTTTACATAGTATTTACATCTTTACAGAAAGGTGACATGTCCATGCTTGACTTTGAACAAAACATGCCGCAGCGGCTTGCCTCAATTTCTCTGAAAGCGCAGATTCGTGCGGGGATTACGAAGCGTCGACTTCTCCAATTGCTATGTACCTTTATTGCTCTGTATGCTCTCTGCCTGCAATGGCAGTTTCTCGTTTCCCTGGGCCTGGGTCCGGACAATATTCGCGATGTAACCCTGGGCCTGATTCCGTCTGTCAGCGCCGTCGTCCTGACGCTGGCCCTGTACTGGCGCCAGCTGTCGTGGTCTGCTGTGGGGCCGACGGCATTTATCAGCCTGGGCTGGATCATTACCGGGCCCTATTTGACGTATATTACACTGGCTGAAAAAAATACGATCTATCTCAACAATATGTATGACATATATGTAGGGCTCTATTTATTTGCCATTCTTTTCTGTCTGAATATGACAATCCGGCAGTTTCTGCCGCGCCGCATCAGTGCCACGATCATGACAGTCCTGCAGTTTGCGGCCTTCTTTATCATTGCCGTACAGTGGGTATATTTTGCTCTCTACCATTCCTGCATTACCACATCGGGAGCGCTGCTCATTTTCCAGACCGGCCCGGCAGAAACAATGGAGTACTTTTCCTCTCTCGGTCTGCTGCGGGTTCTGGGAATCGGCCTGCTGGTTCTCCTCATACTGGCCGGACTGTTTCTGGTAAACTATGCACAGAAAGCGCTGCCCAGAACACAGCTGTACCGCAAGGTAGTGCCCCTTATGTCCCTGTTTATCATTTTTCCGTCTGTCGGTGTATTAGGCGATACTATCCTGCCCGATGCCTTTCCAGTGCGGACGTTCCTGGATACGCACGACTACATGAAACGCTCTGCCTTATACGCGCAGAATCATGACAGCCAGTTCGCCGCCCTCCAGGCAGTGCAGCTGAATCCGTCGTCAGAACCGAATACGGTAATTCTGGTCATTGGCGAATCGGAAACGCGGACTCTCATGAACGCATACAATCCCAATCATGTAAAAAATACGCCGTGGCTGACTTCCATGAAGGAAAATCCTGATTTTACGCTGTTCAACAATGCCTATGCCTGCGTATGGTATACGGTTCCGGTTCTGGAACATGCCCTGACCGAGTCGAACTTCTACAATAACAAGGAATTTAACTCGTCCATTTCCATTATTGATATGGCCAAAAAGGCAGGATACAAAACGTACTGGTTCAGCAATCAGGGCTCTGTAGGCGTAGCCGATACGCCTATTACGTTAGTTGCCAAAACGGCAGACGTATCCGAATGGGTCGACCAGGAGCTCAAGGAAACGACCGTTGACGGCGCGCTGCTCCCGTTCCTGCACAACGTAAATCCTCAGGAAAAGAACTTTATTGTCCTCCATCTCATGGGAAGCCATATTGAATACAGAAACCGCTATCCCAAGGAATTCCAGGTCTTTAACGACGAACGGTACAACGAAAATGCCGACTTTGACAACACCGTCCTGTACACGGATCACGTTCTGTCCCAGATTTATGACTATGCCAGAGCCAATCTGAATCTGGACGTCATGATCTATTTCTCCGACCACGGCAGCGATCCTGATGTGGGCCGCCAGCCTGACAGCGCCAGCTTCAAAGTACTGCGCATTCCCCTGTTCTGCTACTTATCTGAAGACTATCAGAAACGGAACCCCGAAATCTATCAGACCGTAAAGGCTCATCAGAACAAATTCTTCACCAACGATCTGATGTATGAGTTCGTCTGCGGCATCCTCAACATGGAATCGCCCAATTACGATCCTTCATACAGCCTCACGTCACCGGCGTGGAAAATGGAACGGAAAGATCTCGTAACCCGCTTTGGCAAGGTCAGCCTGATGGAAGATACAGAGTTTTAACTACATACAGAGACGACGCAAAACACCGCCTGATCACAGTGATCAGGCGGTGTTTTATTCCTGCATATACAGGCTATGCTTCTTCTACACGGAACCGATAGCCATTGCCCCATACCGTTTCAATACCGGTAAAGTTCGGTTTTACCCGGTTCAGCTTATCCCGCAGCCGGTTTACATGAACCGTAACCGTCGCCAGTTCGCCATAGGCATCGAGATGCCAGATCATTTCAAAGAGATATTTCTTGGAAAAAACCTGGTTCGGATGGCGCGCCAGAAACAGCAGTAAATTAAATTCCTTAATCGTCAGGACAATTTCTTTTTTGCCCCGGTATACCTGGTGGCGCTTAATGAAAATACGCAGGTCGCCGACATGAATATCGGGCTTGCTTTCATCCACTTCCTGCGGCCGCGCGTCCAGAAGACGCTGATGCATATTCAGATGCGCTTTCAGCCGGGCAGCCATAACGGACGGATTGAATGGCTTGACGATGTAATCATCGGCCCCTATAGCCAGTCCTTTAATCTGATCTTCATTGCTTCCCTGTCCCGTAACAAATAAAATCGGTACGTGACTTACATTGCGAATTTTCTGACAAAGAATAAATCCATCTGTATCCGGCAAATTGACGTCCAGCAATACGGCGTCTATTTTCCCCCCGTCGAATACTTTCATTCCTTCCTTGCCCGTAGCTGCAATAGTAACCTGATACCCGTTTGCTTCCAGCAGTTCCTTTTCCAGTGCTGCTATCATACGGTCATCTTCAATCGTCAAAACATGTGCCATCATTACTCACCCCTCTGTTCGTAATACCTTAGCGGCCTGTTTCCAGACGCCGGAATCCATAATCCAGAATAGCCGGCGCATCTTCCCAGCGGTTGTCATCATTAAAGAGAGCAACTACCAGGGTATGACCGTTGCGCGTTGCCGAAGCGACCAGGCAGACGCCGGCAGCATTGGTAAAGCCCGTCTTAACACCGTTGGCGCCGGCATACCCGCTCAGCAAAAAGCGGTTAGTCGTCGTCACGTGCTTAGGCGCCCGGCCGTCCAGATACTTCACATCATACGATTTCAGCCCGACGATGTAACGGAATTCCGGAAAATGTTTCATTCCGTACGCAGCCATTTTCGCCATGTCCACAGCTGTCGTATAATGCTTTGCTGCTGTCAGGCCGTTAGGATTGACGAAATGTGAATGAGCAGCCCCCATTTTTTTTGCCTGCTTATTCATCATATCCGCATATCCGGCAACAGAACCGCCCAGCGTTTCTGCAACGGCAACGGCTGCATCATTCCCGGATACAACCATCATGCCGCGGAGCGCTTCCTGTACAGTCAGCGCATCTCCCGGTGCAATACCCAGAGAAGACGGCTCCGTGTTGGCAGCATACGGCGAAATAACCAGCGGTTCCTGAAGCATGTCCCCTTTTTGATCCAATGCCGTCAAGAGCGTGACAATTTTTGTCGTACTCGCTGGATGAACCCATTTCGTCGGATTCACTTGATACAAAATTTTTCCTGAATCGACGTCAATCATACATGCCGATTCAGCCCCCGTTCCAGGCACAGCCGCCTCAGCTGCGCCGGAAAACGCAGCCCCCATGACGACGGCAACGGCTAAAACAGCAGCCGCTGCAATTCGCCTGCAGTAACACAGCATGGCTTACACTTCCTTATTAATTTTTTTATATCCACCTCTTATATATA
>NZ_CATWFF010000183.1 GCF_958350005.1 uncultured Megasphaera sp.
GAAAAACAACTATGCTGCGCCACTGCATGAATAATGACCGGGAATATGTAACCTTAGATGATTTGGACGAAAGACGGTTAGCGCAAACAGATCCGGCAATGTTTTTACAGATGCACACCACCCCTATTTTGATCGATGAAGTGCAGTATGCACCGGCGTTATTTTCATATATCAAAATAAAGATTGACGAAGGTTGCAAGCCAGGAACGTTTTGGTTAACCGGTTTTCAGGCATTTCATATGATGGAACTGGCACAGGAATCATTAGCTGGGCGCGCAGCTATTTTGCATATGTCTTCTTTATCACAGCATGAACTGTATGGAAAAGAGAAAAATCTCCCTTTTTCTTTAGATTTAGAGGAATTAAAAAAAAGGCGGCAAACGGGAACGATTGCAACTGTACAGGATATGTATACACGTATTTGGAATGGTTCCATGCCTGGACTTCAAAGCGGCAAGTATACCGATCGTGATATGTTTTACAGCAGTTATTTACAGACCTATATTGGCCGGGATATTCGGGAACTTATACAGCGAGTAGATGCATATCAGTTTCAGGACTTTATTCGCGCAGCCGCCTGTCGTGCCGGGCAGATGTTAAACGTTCACAGTATTGCCATGGATGTAGGCATAACCGATGTCACTGCAAAGCGATGGCTTGCTGTACTGGAACAGTCTGATGTTATTTTTTATCTTCGCCCGTATTCTAATAATGTACTGAAACGGACCATTAAACAGCCTAAATTATATTTCTTTGATACGGGATTAGTCGCATATCTTACAAAATATACAACGCCGGATATTTTAGAAAATGGCGCTATGAATGGTGCCATCTTGGAAAATTATGTAGTAGCTGAATTGCGGAAAACCTATTATAATGCAGGAAAAGAACCACAGCTCTGGTATTACCGTGACAAAGATAATCACGAAATTGATATTGTTATAGAAGAAAACGGGTTTCTCCATCCGCTGGAAATCAAGAAATCTGTCAGTCCGACAAAAGACATGATACGATCGTTCCGCATGCTGGAAAAAGCAGAAATACCATTAGGTAAAGGGGCCATTTTATGTATGCGTTCCGATTTGACCGCCTTAGATTCTAATACCTTCATTATTCCCATTTGGATGATCTGACGATACTAAATGAGTGAACGGAAAGGATTGTGCTATTGATGAGCAGCATACCTTGGCAGCAGGTGGCATTGCGCTGTTCAATACGCTGCCGATACTGGAAGAAGAAATTAAAAAACTGAAATAATCAGTCCTGCCATATGTGAAATACAAAACCCAGCAACGAAATCGAAAAAGAGATTTCGCTGCTGGGTTAGTCTGAATAATGTCCTTTGCACTGGTATACTTCAATAACCCCGTCTGATAGGCGATACACCAGACGATTCGTGTCATCAATTCGACGACTCCAATATCCGGTAAGTTCTTCTTTCAGTCCTTCGGGCTTACCGATTCCAGTAAAAGGGGATCGGGCAATATCTTTTAGTAACGTATTGATTCGTTTCAATGTTTTTCTATCCTGAGATTGCCAGTATATATACTCTTCAAAAGCATTTTCTGTAAATATAATTTTACTCATGGGCTATAGTATCCAGTTCATCTAAGGTTTTTGTTACTGTTTTTCCAGCTTTCATTTGTTGGATACTACGTTGCAGTGCTGCCAGGTTTGAAGGGCTGTAAAATGGATCAACCGATACATCGAAAGGAATACGTTTTTCCCGGGTCATTTTTTTTGCCAGGATGACGACTGCTGTTGTCATGGAAATTACCAGCTCTGCACAAATAGCATCAAAATCTTTTTTTAAAGTATCATCCAAGCGAATGCTTAATGTTGTCTGAGCCATATTGTATCACCGTCCTTTACTTATATTTTAATGCAATGTATTGACGGTGTCAATGCAATACAAAAATATCTGTTATACAAAACGCAGCAGCGAAGTCGGAAAAGGCGATTTCGCTGCTGTTTTAGTCTGTCTAAAAACTGTGTTTTAGTTCGTATACGGCTTTGTTCATGAAGATAGCAGATATTAACAGGGCCAGGACAGCACCGGTCGAGGCTACGATGATGTTCTGCGCCGGCTGCGACAGGATGTGCAAGGTGCCGGACAGGTAGAGAGCACCGTCCAGTACGCCTTCGATAGACACACAGGCGACGAATAAAGCGATAAAGAATACGGCTACGGCAGCCGGTGAGATTACGATATACGGCAGCATGAATCTGATAAGTTTCATATGACATTCCTCCCAAAAACAAACCTGTTCATATGGTATATCGCTGCGCAACGATTACTGTTTCCTAAAGTATATACCCCTTTTTTCAAAATGTCCAGCATTTTGAGAGAAAAAATGAGAAGAAAATTGACAGCATAAATGAGAAAAGAGAAACAGAATCAGGGAAAAAAGTCGTGATATATGGCTGTACAGCTGTATAAGGGCTGTCGAAGAGAGATATTGCCTGAAATTTGGGAATGGTTTTTGCCTGTAGCAGCCATGTCTGGAATAGTATGAGGTGCAGAAATATGATATAATAACAATGGTTTTTTATGGACATGGAAAAACTGTATAGGGCGACAGTCCCTGTGGTTATGTTGGATGAAACAAAACCTTAGGGAGCATCCACAGATATTGGGTGCCGCTTCATATACAGGCGTAGGATAGAGGAGAGGATTTTGTGCACAGTATAGGTCATTTTTGGAACTTGTCCCGTCAGATTTATGGGCCTCGCAATTTACAGGAAAATAAACGAGCTTTCGTATTTTTCTTTCGGGCTGTCACCAATCGAAACTTGTTTGAAGAACTGTATGCCTTTTTTGATGCCTATCCGCCGATGAAGCGCTTTTTTGACGATCAGGACCCAGATTTCCAGGAAGTCATGACGCGGGTATTTCTGTTTAAAAACTCGACTATGCGTCAGCGCCTGGATGCGCTTATCCATCATTTTACGATTCTGCGCACCATGTTTTCTGATGACGTCATTCATGAATTATACTGGGGAAAAGGCTATACGCTCTGGAAATCGACAGATGAATCACTGCCGCTGGAAGCAAGGCTTATGTTTCATACAGGCCAGCGAAAAGAAGGATTTTTGTCGTTATACCTGTTTTATAGCGGAGACATGATCTACCATTTTAACTTCCGCTTTGACTATAATTCCCAGGGTGTACCGTCTATGTATATCGGTACAATCCAAGGATCAAAAAAAGGTCTGGAAACGACAAAGGCTGTGACGAAGAAACTATTTGGTTATCGGCCGAAGAATTTCATTCTCTATTTGATGCGTATTTTCGTGCAGACTTTGGGCATTCACGATATGTATGTCATCACCGATGAAGGGTTTTATACGAACAGCCATATCCTGCGGGGCAATCGGTCTAAAAAGACAACATTCAATGCCTTCTGGCAGGATGAAGGCGCCGTTCCTGATGCCGGTGAACGCTGGTATTTTCGCATGCCTATTGAAGAAAAACGGCGTAAATATAATGAAATTAAATCGCAGAAGCGCAATCTGTTCCGCAAGCGCTATTTGCTGATGGATCAGATTATTCCATCGTATGTAGAATCCATTAAGAAGCTGTTCCGCCCAGAATTCCAGCCCCAGCCTTCGGCCATCGACGAATCGACAATTGTGGATAAGCCAGCTGATTATGATCCTATTGAGGCACCGAAGGAAGGGGAAAATTTGGGGAGCTTTATTCAGAAGAAGGTATAATATATATATATAATTATCCTTGCAGTACGCGAAAGCATCAGCCGTTATGGTACAATGTAGTTGGGAAACTGGTATTTTCATAAAGATTCAGAT
>NZ_CATWFF010000184.1 GCF_958350005.1 uncultured Megasphaera sp.
ATAATATATCTACTTATTCTTTCCTCATATAATAAAATATGAAGAAACAGTATATTTGCGTTGGAGGGATAGCACATGTTCACTGATTACACTCTGGTATTGCCGGCCTTTACGATTGGGCCGGATGCGTATGAAGCGATTGGCCGCATTACGAAGCCTTTTGGGAAAAAGGTCGTTGTTATTGGCGGGAAGACGGCCTTGTCCAAGGCTGAAAAGCCCCTGCTCGATGCTGTTGCCAAAACGGATCTGAACGTACTTGGCGTATTGTGGTACGGTGATGATGCCACGTATGAACGGGTAGATGCACTGCTGGCAGAAGAAGCCGTGCAGAATGCGGATATTATTTTTGGTGTCGGCGGCGGCCGGGCTATTGATACGTGCAAAGTCGTTGCGGATAAGGCGGGCAAGCCGTTGTTTGCCTTTCCTACGGTTGCGTCCAACTGTGCACCGTCTACAACTATTGCTGTTATGTATAATGCAGACAAGTCTTTTGCCGGCTACTATTATCTGCCCCAGCCGCCAGTTCATACGTTTATTAATATGAATATCGTAGCTGATTCCCCTTTTGAACTGTTCTGGGCCGGTATTGGCGATGCCATGAGCAAGGAATGCGAAAGCGAGCTGGCCAGCCGGAACGCTGAGATTTTCCATACCGTTCTGCTGGGCCGGGCTCTGGGAAAAGTCTGCACAGCACCGCTCCTGGAATATGGCGAGCAGGCCCTGGCTGATTTCAAGGCCGGCAAACTCTCCTATGAACTGCAGCAGGTCGTCCTGGATATTATCATCAGCACTGGTCTGGTATCGAACTGCACGACTGGCGACCAGGCCGTATACTATTACAATTCGTCTGTTGCTCATCTGTTTTATAATTCATCTACTGTGCTGCCGCAGGTTGTTGAACATCATCTGCATGGGGAAATCGTTTCCTTCGGCGTTCTCGTACTGCTGACATATGACAAGCAGTTTGAACTCCGTAATCGCATTGTTGCTTTTTATAAAAAGGCAGGCTATCCCGTTCAGTTAGCAGACCTGGATATTAAAGCAGATGAACTCGATGCTGTTGTCGACAAGGCTCCGTCTATTACGGAATGGAAATGTGTACCGACGCCGCTGACCAAAGAAGCGTTTAAGCAGGCTATTCTGGATGCCGATGCCTTTGGCCGTTCCTTATAATTTCATACAGACTGGATGGCAGCTGTGGAACTTCCGGATTCTGGCAACAGGTCCGGAAGTTTTTTCAGCTGTGCGGCAGATACAGGCGGTGTAACAGTCCAACACGAAGTATGGTATAATAATATAAACTATTACCGTGACAAACTGTATTGCCAGGTTCGGAACTAAGATATGATATAATAATATTCACAGATACACAGAACTTCTATTATATGTGTAGTTGCAGAGAATGAAGGAGGGATTGCATGGATACGGTACTGGAACAGGTTATTGCCGATGTTCCGTCCATAGATATTGATGCGGCCGGAGAGTGTTATAAGCGCCTTGCCAGCCTGCCTGTCAGACAGGATGGACGGCTTATGTATTTTGCCGGCCGTATTGCCGGCGTGCTGGGAACGCTGCAGCCAGACATACTGAAAAAGGCTGTCGTCATTTTTGCGGCAGATCATGCTGTTGACGGCGGAGAAAATCAGACGAAAGGCGAACGAAGCCGGGAACAGGCGCTGCAGATTGCTGCCGGCCGGGGACATATCAATAAAGTGGCACACCAGGTAGGCGCCGGCGTGCTGCTCCTGGATATGGGGCTGGAACAGGATATTGCCGAATCGACAGGCGTCCAGGTGCTGAAAGTCATGAAAGGCAGTCATTTCTGGGCCAAGGGGCCGGCTATGACTGAAGATGAAATGATGGATGCCATGTTCAGCGGCCTGCAGATTGGTGAAAGTCTGGCTGATGAAGGCTATCAGGCTGTGGGCCTGGGAAATCTTGGAGAACGGGCACTTCTTACGGCATTTATCCTTACAGCCGCCTTTTTGCGCAGCCGCATTCATGAAATGCCTGCCATCAAGGGCCGGGAACGGCTGGAGCAGATAATGGCGCGGCTCGACTCCCTGCACGTGCATACAGACGATCCTCTGGATGTGCTGCGCTGTGTTGGCGCTCCCGATATTGCTGCCATGACCGGGTTTATTCTGGCAGCAGCACGGCGGCGGATGCTGATTGTTTTTGACAATGCCGTCACTGGCGCAGCCGTTCTCGTCGCCCGGGCGCTGTGCCCGCGTATTGACGATTATATCGTGCCGTCGGCAAAATATGCGGAACCAGTGCATCAGCTGCAGATGAATATGCTGGGGCTGAAAGCCTTTTTCGAGACTACTGCCGATGTAGATCAGGGGATGGGCTCCGTAATCGGCCTGTCTTTGCTGGATGCGGCTGTGGACATGATGAATCGGGAATTGAAGTGAGGAGGGCGTAAGGATGAAAACGCTGTATTTGGACTGCTTTTCCGGAATCAGCGGCAACATGTTTGTCGGCATGCTGCTGCAGAGCGGTGTATCCTTTGAACGTTTTTCCGCTGCCATGGCGTCTCTGGGTCTTACGGGTTATTCCCTGGTATGCCGGCCTGTTGTGAAAGCAGGTATTCAGGCCCTGTACTATAACGTGCTCCTCGATGAAGAAGGGCATGGACACCAGCACGGCCATGACCATCATCATGACCAGGAACATCATGGCCACAGAAACCTGCAGGATATTACGGAGATTATCGAAAAGGCACCGCTCGAAAATGAGGTCAAGGAACGAAGCCTGGCTGTATTTTCCCAGCTGGCACAGGCAGAGGCAAAAGTCCATGGCATACCTGTTGCATCTGTTCATTTCCATGAAGTAGGGGCTGTAGACTGTATCTTGGATATTGTTGGTACTGCCTGGGCCTTGAAAGAACTGGGCATTGAACAGATCGGCGCTTCGCCGCTTCATGTAGGAAGCGGTTTTGTGCGTTGTGCCCATGGCCTCATGCCCGTGCCGGCACCGGCGACGGCAGAGCTGCTGACAGGAATACCGTACTATGCTGCCGATATACGGGGAGAACTGGTGACGCCTACAGGAGCTGCTCTGGTTAAGACCCTGGCAGCGTATATTGGCCCGCGGCCTAAAGAGTTCGTACATCATGGGACTGCATACGGTGCAGGAACGAAAGATCTGGAAATACCCAATGTGCTTCGCGGATTTATTGGTGAGGCTCCGCACTGGTAGAGAATAGACACACCACGGCTGTACAGAAACTGATACAAAAAAGTATTAGTTTCTGTACGGAAAGGTGTTGACATATGCGGCGCTGCGTGATATTATAATTAAGCGTTCCGACGAAAACGGTTAACACAGAAAAAGAAATGAAAAAAGTGTTGACATACATCGGACGATGTGATAAAATGATTTTCGTCGCTGGACATGACAGACATGCGGAAGTAGCTCAGTGGTAGAGCATCACCTTGCCAAGGTGGGGGTCGCGAGTTCGAGTCTCGTTTTCCGCTCCACATTCCTTTTTAGGAAGATTGTTCCTCAATAGCTCAGTTGGTAGAGCAATCGGCTGTTAACCGATTTGTCGTAGGTTCGAGTCCTACTTGAGGAGCCAATACAGGGGTATCGCCAAGCGGTAAGGCAACGGACTCTGACTCCGTCATCGTTGGTTCGAATCCAGCTACCCCTGCCAAATTTTTGATTCACTAGCTCAGTTGGTAGAGCACCTGACTTTTAATCAGGGTGTCCCGGGTTCGAATCCCGGGTGGATCACCAATATTTATGCATGGCCCCTTGGTCAAGTGGTCTAAGACACCGCCCTTTCACGGCGAGAACATGG
>NZ_CATWFF010000185.1 GCF_958350005.1 uncultured Megasphaera sp.
TAATATTACAAGATATACAGGCTGATTTCATGAGAAATCAGCCTTGTTTTTACTATGAAAAAGGAGACTGACCATGCGGTTACGAAGAAAACCATGGATTGATGAAGCCATTAAAGAATACGCATCATTTTTGCATCTGGAAAGCTGTGAAGCCTATAAGGGAAAATGGAGATCTGTCTTTTCCAACCCTGACGCACCATTGTGGGTGGAATTGGGAACCGGTAAGGGAAACTTTATTTCACAAATGGCGCAGATTCATAGGGATGTAAATTTTATTGGCATTGAACTGCAAATTGGCGTCATTTATTATGCCGGCAAAAAATGTGCGGAAGCAGAAGTAGATAATGTACATCTTCTGCGGTTTGATGTGGCCCGGCTGGAAGATATTTTCGCTCCCGGAGAAGTGAACCGGTTTTTTATCAATTTTTGCGATCCCTGGCCGAAAAAGCGGCATGCCAAACGGCGTCTGACATACAGGGGATTTCTGGATCGGTATGCCCGCCTCCTGGCAGCCGACGGGCGGCTTGATTTTAAATCCGACAATGCCGGACTCTTTGATTTTACGCTGGAAGAGCTGGCAGAACGGCAGTGGCAGGTATCAGACGTGACGTATGACTTGCATCACAGCGACATTGCCAATGAAGCGATGACGGAATATGAAGCCAAGTTCAGCGCCAAGGGACAGCCTATTTTCCATTGTACGGCGCGGCGGCCAGTGGGGGCAGCAGAAGATGGTGAGAGAATCTAGAGAAATACGCAATACCTTTTGGGCCTTATGTATTACCTTTGCGTTGTTGATTGCCATTGGTACGGCCAATGTATTCAGTGCGACCTTTGTAGAAGATTATGTCACCGGAGGCAATTCCTTTTCCCATCTTTTCCAGCAAGGTAAGCTTCTTGCCATTGGCGCTGTTTTTAGCGGTGTCGTGTATCGCATAAAGTATCAGCGACTGCAGAAGTATGCATGGATCGGGATTCTGATCGCGGTGTTGCTCCTTATAGGCGTATTATTTGCCGGTACCGTAGTCAATGGGGCCCGCCGCTGGATTATTGTGATGGGTATTTCGTTTCAGCCTTCTGAAGTGGCCAAGTTAGCAGGTATTTTATCTGCTGCTTCTTATATTTCTCTCTCCCTGGAGAAGCATCGCCCTGTAGCTTTTTTTCCCTGGCTTCATCATGGGTCTAACAAGACAGGATGGTGGAAGCGCCTTTGCCCGCACAAGGCCCTTATAGGGCCTCTGATTATGGCACTCCTCGTCTTCAAACAGCCTGATGCCGGGACGGCAATTATTATCTTCAGTATTCCCTGCCTCATGCTTTGGATTGGCGGAGCACGGCTTAGCCAGATAAAATGGCTTGTTGGTATTCTTGCCTGCATTGCTGTAGTGGGTATTGTCATAGAACCGTATCGCATGAACCGTATTATTGCCTGGCTGGATCCCTGGGGATATTCCAAGACGCTGGGATATCAAACGGTACAGGGGCTTATTACCATTGGCTCAGGCGGTATATTTGGGCAAGGCGTCGGCGAAGGAATCAGTAAATTCAATTATTTGCCGGAAGCTCATACAGATTTTGCCTTTGCTGTTGTAGCACAGGAGTGGGGTCTTTGCGGTTCCATTTTTATCCTTATCTTGTTCAGTGCTATCCTGTATTTTGGTGCTATGACTGCGCGGCACTGCCAGGATAGGTTTAACATGTTTTTAGCTATAGGCATTACCTTGTATTTAGGCGGTCAGGGGCTTGTCAATATTTGTATGGTCAGCGGCATGGTTCCTGTTGTCGGTATCCCTTTGCCGTTTATCAGCTATGGCGGTACGGCGCTTGTCGTCAATATGATGGCAGCAGCCGTTCTTCTTAAAATATGCCGAAGTAATCAGAAAGAGGCGCTGAAGCGGGAAATAGAGAATATGGCAGTCACTGTAACCTCTATGAAAGAAGAAACGCGAAGCCAGTTTCCATTAAAACCGCAGTAAAAAGAGAGTTTGTTCATATCTGTAAAAGACTTGCCTGAAAGCAGGTCTTTTTTCTTGCAAAATTGGATCGAATATATTAGTATCAAGATCATAGAAAGATACGGTTTTACAGAGAAAGGATTTTAAGAGAATGATACAGGATATATTGCGGCATACATCCCTGAATCGACAGGATCTGATCGATTTGTTGTCTGTAACGCAGCCGGAAGACCTGCAGACACTGTATGATGCGGCGTATGCTGTCAAAGCGAAAACAGTCGGGCGCGTCGTCTACTATCGGGGACTTATTGAGTTTTCAAACCGGTGCATCAAAAATTGCCGGTATTGTGGTATTCGTCGGGACAATGACGAAGTTGAACGCTTCGATACGGCCAGAGAAGATATTCTTGCCATGGCCAAGTGGTCCTATGAGAATCGGTATGGCTCTCTGACGCTGCAGTCCGGCGAGCGGCAGGACGAAGCGTTTATCGCTTATATTGAAGGTCTGGTACGGGATATAAAAGAATTAAGTCATGGAGAACTGGGAATTACGCTGTGCGTGGGCGAACAGTCGGAAGACACGTATCGCCGCTGGTTTGATGCCGGTGCCCACCGGTATCTACTGCGTATTGAAACGAGTAATCCTGATTTGTACCGGACTCTTCACCCGCAGGACGGGCACCATGAATGGCATGTCCGTAAGACCTGTCTGGAATCGCTGCGGCGTATTGGTTACCAGGTCGGGACAGGCGATATGATCGGTCTGCCTGGACAAACGATAGAAGATTTAGCCGATGATATACTGTTTTATCGGGATATGGATATTGATATGATCGGCATGGGCCCTTATGTTGTTCACCACCAGACACCGGTCGGGCAGTATGTCATGGAGCAGGGGCTGGATTCTGATGAGGAAAAACGCCGTCGTTTTCAGTTGGGACTGAAGATGATTGCTGTTACCCGTTTGTTCCTGCCTGATGTCAATATTGCCTCTACGACGGCACTGCAGGCCCTGCATCCTCTGGGACGAGAACTGGGACTGAAAGCAGGTGCGAATATTCTCATGCCCATTGTTACACTGCCCAAGTTTCGCTCTCAGTATCTTTTGTATGATAATAAGCCCTGCGTGGACGAACGGCCGGATCAGTGCAAAAATTGTCTCAGTGCCCGTGTTGTATCTGTTGGTGATACAATAGGATTAGGAAAATGGGGCGATTCACCGCATTTTTTTGCGAAAAAAGAATAGAATACGATTACTGTCATAAAAAAGCACAGCACTTGATACCTGCCAAATGGGTATTAGGTGCTGTGCTTCTTAATGCGTATATAAAGAGTTATATTAACGTTTGTATTCCATCAGATAGTTAGTGAGACATACTGCCTGCCGATATTGTTTTTGCTTTTTGATAACGATATATCCCCGCTTTTCAAAAAATCTGCGGGCAGTTATAGAGGCATAGGTAATAATTGTGTTTACAGATACAGCTGATTCCAGCGTATTACAGATAGCAGAGGCGATTCCCTGGCACTGATAGTCGGCATGGGTGAATAGGCGGTCTACATAGCCTGTCTTGTCGATATCACCAAATCCGGCAATGATATTGCCTATTTCTGCGACAATCGTATAATGAGCAAGGAATGAACGATTCCAGACGACTGCATCTTCGGTTCCCGTTGCCCATACACAACATTGTTCATGCGAATAGTCTCTGATATTTATAGTATGGACAGTATGATAAAATAAGTCGATAAGCACGGGACAGTCAGAAGGTCGGTATGGCCGTATTGTTAGCATAATTTCCCTTCTTTCAGAAAGTCATAATG
>NZ_CATWFF010000186.1 GCF_958350005.1 uncultured Megasphaera sp.
TGATTACCCAATTTCAACGAATTCCTGATAATAAAGGAATATCTTTTGACTTTAAACAGGGAACAACGAATACACTTATTCGTGATTTGAAAGACGAAACCTTGGACATCGCATTTTGTTCAGCTGTTAACAATGAATCAGACGTATTATTTTATCCTATTGCAGAAGAAGAATTAGTTGTTGCCGTACCTAAAGGGCATCCTTTAAGTAACCGCGGTTCTGTATCGTTAAAGGAATTAGAGCCATATCCTTTCATTTCTTTTAATAAAAGCAGTGGCCTTTATGAAATGATACGAAAATTGACTGAACAAGCAGATGCTCATTTACAGATTGTCTGCCATATTGAAGAAGATAATGCCATGGCTGGATTTGTCGCAGCCGGGTATGGTGTGGCTATCATTCCTAATTTTTATACGCTGCAATACTATAATCTGGATAGGATTCCCATTGCCGATTCCTTTGAAAAGCGGTATCTCTTTATGGCTGTACATAAGCAGTCCAACTTGTTGCCCGTTGTCGACCGGTTCCGGAACTTTGTACTGTCCCGATGGCTGCGGGGAAACGTATGATACGAAATGGTGCATATATATAAACAGCCTCTGTACACCAGAACGCAGATCTGGCATACAGAGGCCGTGTGTGTTGTCGGTGAAATTTGTATTACATGGAGATACGTAATCAGAAATGTCGGCTGTTCCGCAGGTCTTCGTACTGGGCCAGCAAGTTTGGCTTTTCCGCGCTTTTATAGATGTAATCCGGTGCCGCTTCTTTGGCCTTGTCGACAGCGGCTTTAAAGTCGTAGTAGACCTGCCATTTCGATTCGACCAGTTCCTGCCCTGTCTGACGAAGTAAAAAGGCCGGATGATATGTAGGCATGACGGGAATGCCCTGGTAGTCAAACCATTTCCCGCGGTTGCGCATGATGCTGGCTGTGCGGCCGTAAAAATACTGAAAGGCCACTTTGCCGAGACATACGATGACCTTGGGCTGTACCAGTTCCAGTTCGCGGACAAGATGAATGTTGGCACAGCGCTTCCCTTCTTCCAAGGTCGGCGTGCGGTTGTTATGGGGACGGCATTTGACGATATTCGTGACGTATACATGGTCCCGTGTGAGGCCGACGCTCCACAGTGCCTTATCCAGCAGCTGTCCTGACGGCCCTACGAGCGGGACGCCGTATTCATCTTCCACACCGCCAGGTCCTTCGCCGACGAACATGAGGGGCGACGAAGGATCGCCGGAGTACCGCGTTGGGCCGCGGTTTCCTTCGTGCCGCAGCGGACAGGCTTCACAGGCAGCCAGGTTTTTCAGCCATGAAGTCATATCGATGCCGCTCATCGTACGCGCCCTTCTGTAAGAGTTACATCTTTCATGAGGAGGTCACAGAAGGATGCATGAATCAGATCTGCCACATCCTGAGGCGCTACGAGTACCTGCTGGCCCCGCATGCCGGCGCTGAGGCTGATAGCATCATAGGTTTGGGCAGATTCGTCGATATACGTGGGAAACAGTTTCTTCATGCCAATAGGAGAACAGCCGCCGCGAATATAGCCGGTCAGGCCGGGAAGATCTTTGACATGGAGCAGATGAACGTCCTTATTGCCGCTGCAGGCAGCTGCCTTTTTCAGATCCAGTTCTTTGTCGCTGGGGATGCAGAATACGACCGGACCTGTTTTGTTGCCCTGCCCAACCAGGGTCTTAAAGACCTGAGACGGGTCCATACCCAGTTCGGCAGCAGCGTGGACACCGGACAGATCGCTTTCATCGTAGGCATAGGCCTTGGTGGTGTAGGCGATTTTCTGTTTATCTAACATGCGCATTACGTTTGTTTTCTTTACTTTTGCCATTCCTATCATTCCTCTGCTTTGCTGATTACATACTAATATAACTTACTATACCAACATATGCTGTGATTTTCAAGGTTGCCTCCATGTCTCTCTTGTTGTCCTGCTGTGAATCTTTTATAATAAAAACGGTATTTTACTGAACGGGAAAGAAGGGATTGCTATGAAAATTACTGCTGTACAGCCGGCACTGGTACTGGGCGATGTGGAACAGAACTATGAGCTCATTGAAGCACAGATACGCCGGGCTGCTGCTCAGAAGGCTGACTGTATCGTACTGCCGGAACTATGGAATACATCTTTTTATCCATCTGACGTCCGGGACCTTGCCGATGTCGATGGGGCCAGGACGAAGTCCTTTTTGTCCGACCTGGCATTATCGCTGGGAGTACATATTATCGGCGGGTCTGTTGCAAACTGGCGAAATGGCAAACTGTATAATACTACGTTTGTTGTCAATCGAAGCGGTACTGTCGCCGGCGTATACGATAAAGTCCATTTATTTACGCCTGGCGGAGAAGATAAGGCCTTCACTGCCGGAGATCATCTCAATGTATTCTCTCTGGACGGCATTACGATGGCCACTGTCATTTGTTACGATGTTCGCTTTGCTGAATGGACGCGCATGGCCGCCCTGGCAGGCGCACAGGTATTGGTTGTGCCCGCTGCCTGGCCGGACGTCCGTATTGACCACTGGCAGATTCTGAATCGGGCCAGGGCGATTGAAAACCAGCTGTTCGTCGTGGCTGTCAACAGCTGCGGAACAGCGGGAGATATGGTATTTGGCGGACACTCTCTGCTTATTGATCCCTGGGGAAAGGTGCTGGCTGAGGGAGGACCGTCGTCTGAGCAGATTACAGCCGATATTGACGTGGCAGTTGTCGAAACAATTCGCCGGAATATTCCCGTGTTTCGCGACCGCCGTCCCGAACTGTACACCTTGTCAGACTAGAGGAGGCAGATATTGTGGACGGAGTTTTGCATGGACTAGAAGGTATTTTTGAAATTCTGTTTATGATTGGCCTGGGCTATCTGCTGACACACAAAGGATGGTTTACGGCAGATACAAGTATGATTATGACCCGGCTGGTCATGAAAGTAGCTTTGCCCTTATACATGCTGTGCCAGCTGAAAAAGGACTTTACTCATGACTCGCTGGTACATATGGCACCGGATCTGCTGCTGCCTTTTGTCTCGATTTTTCTGGCCTATCTTGTCGGCCGGGGCGCTGCCAGATTGCTGCATATACGGCAGAGCCGCCGGGGAGTTTTTATTACGTCCTTTTGTATTGCCAATACCATTTTTATTGGCTTGCCTGTCAATCTGGCCTTATTTGGCGAACAGAGCGTGCCATCTGTCATGCTGTATTATATGGCCAATACGACCATGTTCTGGACGCTGGGCGTGTATCATATTGTCAATGACAGTACAGGCGGCAAGGCTGCAATGCCTCTGTTTTCCCGTCAGACCGCTCAAAAGGTCATTTCGCCGCCGCTGTTGGGATTTTTGGCCGGCCTTGGTCTGGTTCTTGCCGATATTCCTGTGCCGGCATTTCTTCTTACGTCCTTTCAGTATGTCGGCAACTTGGCGACGCCGTTATCGCTCATGGTCATTGGCATTGAAATGCATGCCCTTTCCCTGGCATCTGTCCGCTGGGACCGGGATATTATTGGCGCGCTTATGGGACGGTTTATGGTGTGCCCCTTGTGCGTTGCTGCACTGCTGCCATGTATTCCCGTATCTGCCATGTCGGCCAACGTATTTGTCATGCAGGCCAGCATGCCGGCTATGACGCAGATGACTGTTGTTGCCAAATCTGTCGGTGCCGATGTGCGGTATTCGACGGAAATCAGTTTTCTTACAGTTCTGCTTGGTATTTTAGTCATACCGGCATACATGTTTTTTATACAATAAATAGTACGTTTTACAGG
>NZ_CATWFF010000187.1 GCF_958350005.1 uncultured Megasphaera sp.
CCCCAGATCATAGTTTCCATCAAAATGGAAATCCTGAGTTGGTCCATAGTAATTGCTGCCTTCTGCACCAGGTATTACATTCTTACGGATTTTAGAGAACCGCAAGTCCAGGGTACCATTAAATTTCCCCTGTTGGCCCATGTCGATATGATAGTAATTATTGATAGAATTCGTTCCTGTCGAAGCACCTACTGTAACCGAAGGCTTTTGACCACCTTTTTTTGTAATAATATTGATGACGCCCCCCAATGCATCGGAACCGTACTGTGCTGATGCAGAGCCACGAACAATTTCAATACGTTCTATATCAGATAGGCTCAGCCGGCTCAAAGAATATACATTTTGCAACGTACTCGTATCTTCGCCAGCCATTCGCTGGCCGTTCACCAGAACCAAAGAATGGTTTGTTTTCATACCGCGAATCATAACTTTATTCCCGGCCATACCAGCACGCCCTACATCGACATTACTGGCTAATTTCAGGGCTTGATTGATATCAGTTGCCCCCATTTTAGCAATGTCATCGGCAGTAATAACTTCTACCGCTTGTGAAACGTTCTTTACTTCTTCTTCTGTTCTTGTTGCCGTAACAACAACATCCTTGGTTGTCACAGCGTCGCTTCCATCAGCGGCATAGGCCGGAAGCGCGAGGGCCGCAAATACGGCTGCCGATAAGGCGCTGACTTTGGCTGCATAGCCATTTTTCTTACTCATAAACATACGATAAATCTCCCTTCTTCTTTGAACAACACTGGGTCTGTCCGAAAAGGCAGCTCATACTACTGCCCTTTCTGTCAACAGGGTATTTTCTATTCACACGTCTGCATCAGGCGTTGTGAGCGTACGTTATACAGCGGCATAGGGGAAACAGGCCAGGTAGTCTTCCCCTTTTTCATGTACTTTGGTCACAATGGCCTTAATGCCGTACAGCGGTTCCAGAATATCCTGGCAGAACACGTCATCTACGGGACCGTCAGCAACGATATGGCCTTTCTTGACGGCAATGAGGCGATGGCTGTAGCGGGCCGCATGGTTCAGGTCGTGCATGACCATAATGACGATAATATGCCGCGTCTTATACAGATGAACGACCAGCTCCATCAGGGCCAGCTGATGGCGAATGTCGAGGTACGTCGTCGGTTCATCCAGAAGCAGTACCTGCGGTTCCTTGGCAATAGCCAGAGACAGCCAGGCCCGCTGCCGTTCGCCGCCGGATAAATCTGACAGGCGGTTATGCTGGAGTTCTTCCATTTCCGTCGCTTTCAGGGCCGTGTCAATGGCTTTCGTATCTTCGTCTTTCAATTTGGAAAACATCCCCTGATAGGGCAGGCGGCCATAGGTGACGAGGTCGCGGACGGTCATATCGCCAGGTGCATTGGTGGACTGCGGCAGTACCGATACGGTGCGGGCAATGGTGTTCATATCCATGGACTGCAGGTCTTTGCCGTCCAGATAGACAGCGCCGCCTGTCGGCACGAGCAGTCGGGCCAGGGACTTGAGGATTGTCGATTTGCCGGCGCCGTTGGGACCGATAATCGACACGATTTCCGGTTTATCAAAAGTCAGGTTCAGGTGATCGGCAATGACCCGTTCACCGTACTGCAGACATAAGTCATTCGTTGTAATTGTACTCATGCGTGACGCATCCTCCGTTTCAGCAAATACAGGAAAAAGGGCGCGCCAATAAAGGACATGAATATGCCGACAGGCACTTCTACAGGGCTGAATATGGTGCGCGCCGCCACATCGGCCACGACGACTAGAATCGCGCCGAACAGAGCCGAGCACGGCAGAAGCGTTTCAAAATCAGAACCGACGACGAGGCGCATGACATGGGGAATGATGAGTCCCACAAATCCCAGCAGGCCGGCTACGCTGACTGCCGATGCTGCCAGTAGGGCCGCCAGGGCGACAAGAATGCCCCGCGTCCGTTCTGTATGCACGCCCAGGGTCTTAGCAACGTCGTCGCCGAGCTGCAGGGCATTAAGCTTGCGGTAGTAGCACAGCGTGCCGATAATGCCAACGAAGCTGTATGGCAGGATCATGCGCACATGCTGCCAGTTGCTGCCGGCAAAGCCGCCGGCCATCCAGGAAACGGTCCCCTGAATTTTGTCCGAGAAGAATACGGACAGGGCCGTCATGCCGCCGCCGAAGAAGGCAGCAATGGCAACGCCGGCCAGGACCAGCCGCAGGGGGTTGACGCCCCGTTCATAGGCCAGCATAAAGACGATCGCTGCGGCAATAATAGCGCCGAAGAAAGCCGCAAAAGGTACGAAGGCCGTCAAGGTCGGCGCAATCAGCATGAGGGCCATAGCCGCCAGCCCAGCGCCGGCAGAAATGCCGATGATGCCCGGGTCAGCCAGGGGATTGCGCAAAATCCCCTGCAAAATACAGCCTGACAGAGCCAGGTTCGCTCCAGCCAGGGCGGCGCAGATGGCGCGGGGCATGCGGAGCGTATAAATAATCCGATAATTATCTGTCTGTCCCGGCCTGGTAATAGCCTGCCAGATATCAGCCAGTGAAATATGCACGGCGCCGGCAGCAATGCCCAGTGCCAGGGACACGACCAGCAGTATCAATCCTGCGCACAAGGTCATCATCCGCACGGTGCTGCGCCGGTCTTTTTCTGCAACCTGTTCCATTACTTGCCTCCCTGTCCGTACAGGCAGTTGGCCATGTACATCATGGCATCGCCAATGCGGCTGCCCGGATTGACCGTAAATAAATCCATAGGCAGTTCATAAATACGGCTATTTTTTACAGCAGATGTCTGATTCCATGCTTCATTGGTCTGCATCTGGTCCTTAAACCGGGCCAGGCTGTCCGGCGTATTGCCCATGGAAATGATGAAAATAACTTCCGGATCCTGTTTGACGACGTATTCCAGGCTGAGAGGAATGAACTGCCCTTTCAGGGATGTATCCAGATCGGCAATGTTGACGCCGTGCAGTCGTTTGAGCAAATCACCGGAGAAGGTCGTGCTGCTGGCCATGTTATTGCTGTCCGGATTGCTGAACAGGATGAGCGTTTTCGGACCCTCTTTGCCTGCCGTCATGGCTTCGGCATCACTGCACTGCCTGGTAATTTTTTCAACTGCCGCCTTGGCTGTGTCTTCCTGTCCCGTCAGTTCACCGAAGAATTTCAGCGTTTTCAGCGTATCTTCATAAGAGTCGAGGGAATTGATGTACAGAGGAATGTGGTTCTGTTCCATCGTTTCCCGAAGCTGATTATGGAACGGCACATTGACGCCAATGACCAGATCCGGCTTTAATGCCAGTATTTTTTCAATATTAGGTGAATGAATAATACCTACTTCCTGTGCCGGTTCTACGGCTTTTGCCAGTTCCGGCGACATGGAGGTCGACGTCGGTTTGCCGACAATGGCATCTTTCCCGCCGGCAGCAACGTACATATCCATATTGGAAACATTCAGAAATACAATTCGTTTCGGATGAACAGGAATCTGTACTTCTTTTCCCGTACTGTCCGTTACCTGCCGCATGGCGACGTCAGCACTGCCGGCATCACCGCGCATCATCAAATACGCAATGCCGCCAAATAAACACACGACGACAGCTAATACGACATAAACGATCGTTTTTTTCAAGCTACTCCCTCCCTGTAAATCCGCTGCGTTACTTGCACCGCATCACGAATATAAGTGAAATCAATTACAAGAATTATCCTCGAATATTTTATCAGATACTTTGTACCTTGTCTATATAAACTCTACCTGTTTTTGAAATAGGTATTGCAGTTATAT
>NZ_CATWFF010000188.1 GCF_958350005.1 uncultured Megasphaera sp.
TCGTATGGCAGTATATAGTTATCGTATAATAGACTATAACTAAAAGGAATAGCTTGGCATATAATTGGAGGAATTTTCCATGAGACAGAAAAAGGCAATATCGGACGCAGTTATTGAGCGGTTGCCGCTGTACTACAGGGACTTATTGTTGCTGCAAGATGCGGGAATTGACATTATTTCATCTGAAAAACTGGGCGAACGCCTGGGAATTACGCCGGAACAGATCCGCAAGGACCTGACCTGCTTCGGCGCTTTCGGCAAGAAAGGCGTAGGCTATTATGTAAGCGAACTGTGCCAGCAGATCGTGGAAATCATCGGCCTGCAGCAGCACTGGAAAGTAGGGATTGCCGGCATTGGCCATCTGGGCTGGGCCCTGGCCAACTATAAGACTTTTGGCCGTCTGGGATTCCGGACGACCGGCCTTTTCGACGTAGATCACCGCATTATCGGTCAGAATGTCGGCGGCGTCGTCGTCACGCCCATTGCGGACATGAAAGACGTTATCATGCAGGAAGGCATTCAGATTGGCATTATTACGACGCCGGCGACGGTAGCTCAGCAGGTCGCTGATCAGATGGTAGAAGCAGGAATCAAGGGCATCCTGTCCTTTGCGCCGCTGCGCCTGTCTGTGCCGGATCATATTTTTGTTTTCCGTGAAGATCTGTCTATTGGCCTGAGCCGGATTTCATACTATCTGACCAATAAGCAGAAACCGGTATAATTTTTTTGCCTGAACGCATAAAGAGTGCATAAAGAAGGAATTTCCTTCTCCGTGCACTCTTTTTTTATGATGGCCCCATCCAGGCCTGCCTTAATACAATGGCAGCAACAGAACGATACGCGGCAGGCATAAGGATTGTATTAAAGTTTTGAGAATTTCTTGCTTTTTCGGGACAAAACAGGTAGACTAGGGGGCACAAGCAAAGAGCTTGTAAAATGTATGTAATAGTTGTGTAAAATTTAAACAGAAAAGAGATGTTGCTGCTATGATTTCCACGTATGACGCAATGTTGCGGTTGTTTTTGGCGATTTTGCTGGGAGGCCTCATTGGGTACGAGCGGCAGCGCCATTATAAATCGGCAGGGCTGCGGACGCATATCCTTGTCGCTCTGGGTTCCTGCCTGAGTATGCTTATATCTATTAACCTGGCTATGGAAGCCCTCTATACGTATGGCTTCAACGGCGCCGATCCCGGCCGTATTGCCGCCCAGGTCATTACGGGCATCAGCTTTCTGGGAGCCGGCACGATTATGGCCAACCGCAAGGAACAGATGATTACAGGCCTTACGACTGCGGCCAGTATCTGGGTCGTCGCTGCCCTGGGCCTGGTTGTCGGTGCCGGGTATTTATTTATTGCCATTGCTTCGACCATTATGATTTACATTGTCCTGGATCTGGCCATGCATCTGGATTCGTGGCTGAAAAAGAGAGCCACTGTACCCCTGCGGTTCCAGGTCCTCATGGATGATTCGCGGGAACAGTATCTGGCTATGAGCGAATGCCTGCGGAAAAACCGCATCATTATTGATGATTTTCGTTCCCGTCCCTATGGACGGCTGGAACACCGCGTACTGGTCACTATTTCGGCTCGGGCCAATAAAACCATGACCTATTCGGCACTGCTCAATATGCTTCTCGGCGTAGGCCATGTCTTTGAAGTACGGCCCCTGCCGGCACCGCTGCATAAAGCAAAACCGGCGCCTGTTAAGAAAACAGGGCCGGCACGGGCTGAACTGGTTTAGCGTTCCAGATGGAGCGGTTCTTTGTAGGCTGAAGCTGCCTGTCCGGCAGAAATGTATCCCTGCTCAGCCAGCAAGGTGAGGACGATTTTCTGCCGCGCCCGGGCGGCATCGTAATTTTCCAGGGGATTGTAGTACGTCGGCGCCTGAAGGAGGCCGGCCAGCATAGCTGCCTGAGACAGGCGAAGTTCGTCAGGCTTGCTGTTGTAGTAGGTCTGGCTGGCTTCGTAAATGCCTGTGGCATTGGCGCCGAAGTAGGCCGTATTCAGGTATATTTCCAGAATTTCCTCTTTGCTGTAATAGTGTTCCAGCAAAAAGGCCAGGACGATTTCCTGCCCCTTGCGGGACCATGTCCGTTCCTGTGAGAGAAAGACGTTCTTGACGACCTGCTGGCTGATCGTACTGCCGCCCTGCAGGGTTTCGCCGGAATAGAGATTCACGGCTGTTGCCCGGATGATCCCGATCAGATCGATGGCGCCATGGTCGTAAAACCGCTTGTCTTCCGTGGCGATGACGGCATTCTGTACTGTCTTGGGAATGGAGCGGATCGATACGTACATGGGCAGCGGCTTCAGTTTGACCTTCATGGCGTCCTGAAAATGCAGGTACGGATAGGCTTTCTGGCGCAGCGGCTCCAGCGGCGCACTCCACCACGACGTGTCCTGGGTCTGGGAGACTGTAAAGTCTGTCCGGGCCGGTTTGGATGTATCCGTCCACAGGCTCCAGCCTGCACAGCCAATAAAGGCGATGAGAAAAATAATACACAGTTTAAGTTTCATAAGAATATCGTCCTCAATGCAGATACAATTCGTTCTATACTCCTCATATTGTATCAAATGTATGCAAAATAATAAAGTCACGGCTAACAGGCCGGACATACGTTGAGCCTCGCTCCTTTACAAGGAACGAGGCTCATCTGTTATGAAGGATTCCCGTCCGGCGAAGGCTCTGTCTGCTTCTGCAGGTATACGACGCGTTGCGGGAAGGGAATGTCAATGCCGTTGGCGTCAAAGGTATCCTTGACAGCCGACATGATGGCATAGTATACGGGAATGTAATCCTGACTGGCAACGCGGGGATAGGCAGCAATGCGGACGGAGTTATCGCCAAATTCTTTAATGCCGATTTCCAGGGAATCGGCATTCAGAATGCGCTTTTCCTGCTGGAATACGTCCTTGAGCAGGGCAATGGCCTTGTGGTGATCGTTGGTATAGCTGATGTCAAAGACAAAGGGAATGAGTCGTTCGTCCTGATAGGAACTGTTTGTGACCTGCGTGGACGTAATGATGGAGTTGGGAATGAATACGGTTTTATTGTCTTTCGTAATGACTGCCGTATTGAGTACCTGAATGCCCTTGATGCTCCCTTCGACATTGCCGATAGATACCCAGTCGCCGGCCTTAAAGGGTTTGAAGACCAGAATGAGCAGACCGGAAGCGAAGTTGGACAGGTTGCTCTGCAGGGCCAGGCCGACAGCCAGGCCGAAGGCACCGAAGGCGGCCAGGAAGGAGTTGGTCGGCACGCCGGCCTTGTTCAGGGCCGATAAGGCGACGAGGGCCATAATGCCGTAGTAAATAATCTGACTGATAAAGGTAATGACAGTGTGGTCGTAATTGGCATGGGTCATCATTTTGACGGCCAGGCTTTTGATTCCCCTGGCAATCTGACGGCCAATGATGAAGATGATGATCGCATAGATCACATCCGGGCCATGGGTAATAAGAAGATCTTTTAACTGATCCAGGGCAGATACGCTTTCCGTAACGTGTTCTGTAACGTCCTGCTTGACAGTATTGGCCGCATCGGCGGCAACGGTAGTGATCATGGCATATCCTTTCTGCAGCGTGCATAACAACAATTACGTTTATTGTACGGCATTTGCCCGTATTTGTACAGGTTATTGTCTTCCTGTCTGCAGGGCATGAGCGGCAGCATTTCATGATAATATGATATTTGCTAATCATTAAAAAAGTTTGCTATACTATAAGCAGAC
>NZ_CATWFF010000189.1 GCF_958350005.1 uncultured Megasphaera sp.
GTGCGAGTGAAGGGACTTGAACCCTTACGTCGTAAGACGCCAGATCCTAAGTCTCGAACAATCGTTCTTGAAAATGGCTTAATATAGCCGTTTTTCCTCAGTGCCACGCAAATGAAGAACAGCTTAACACATATTAAAAACGATGCAAAAATGTCGAAGTGTGAGTAAAATGTGAGGATGTTGTTAAATAAGTTTTCTCAATTTATCCTGGATTTGGCCTTCCATGTCCGGTATGACATGACTATATGTATCCATCGTTTCCTTGAAAGTGGAATGACCAAGACGGTTTTGAATAACTTTAAAATGAACGCCAGCAAGGATTAGCAGTGTCGCATGCGTATGTCGCAGCATGTGCAGATGAAAGTCCGGGCGGTTGATTAAGACCCCATATTTTTTGGCTGTTTTGCTGATCCATTGAGGATCATAGGGCTTGCCATCGGCGCGGCAGAATAATAAGCCGTTATTTTCATAATCCTTTGCCTTCAGGCGTTCCTGATAGGTGAGTGCTTTTTGCTTTTTCAAAATAGCAAGCGTTTGCGGATCTACTGTAATCGTACGGCGGGAAGATTCTGTTTTTGTCTTTTCAGAAATATATACCTTGCCGTTTGATTTCAGGACAGTTTGATGGATAGAAATGGTAGAGCCAATTTCATTGATGTCTGCTATTCGCAGGCCCAGCAGCTCCGATCGGCGCAAACCCGTATATAAAAGTACCCAATACATGTTATAATGTTTTTGGTTCTTTATGACTGACAGCAGCTGATGCGCTTCTTCTTTTGTCAATGCGCTTGCTTTTGACTTCTCTGTCTTTGGCAACTTTACGCCGATGAGAGGGGACTTGTCCAGAACGCCGTCATTGACCGCTTGTCTGAGAGCGATTCGGACGACGGCCAGGGCGTACTGGACGCTGCGGTTGCTGTACTTTTTTAATAGCTCTGTAATGAGGTTGCGAAACATCCAAGGCTGAAGGTCTACAAGTTTTACTTTGGCCATAGTAGGCAAGACATAGTTCATAAGCTGGAATTGATATGAATTAAAGGTCGCTTCTGTAATAGAGCTTCTGGCGCCCTTTAACCATATGGCCAGCCATTGGCCGAGCGTCGTATCCTGATTCATATTCGGCGCTCGTTGAATCATTTTGAGGTAGTTTTCTTTTGCTTCGTTGGCTTCTTTTAAAGTATCGCCATAGAACCATTTGCGTTTGCCATCAATCGTGGCGCTGGTTCGTTTTCGATTATGCGGTGCTGGCACGAGTATCACCATCCTTCAAAGAAGCTGTTCGTCATGTCTTTTTATATTTGTACCATTTTTATTGAATGGTAGTACAAGCAATTTACATGACCGGGCCGGTATTGGTAGTACCGCCGGCGCTTCCCGTCATCGTGTTGGTAGCACGGTGGCGGGATTTTTTTAATTTATGCCGCTGTATGGTAATCCAGAATAAAGATTTTGCTGGCAAACGGTATCAAATTTACAACTCAAGCACTTCATAGTATCATTCTTCCTTTTTTTCTATTCCAGGAAGCTGCTTTTTTTGTTCCCGTTCAATTTGCTTAATGCTCTTCTCAGGAGTGGGTAAGTTTTCGGGCATTGTACCACCTAAATCGCTGATAGCTTTCCGGATGGTATGACCCACTTCAAAATGAATTCTATTTGCCGTTTCCTTATCAAGTACCCTTTCACGGCGCAATTTGGCCTCGGCCTGAGTGATGCGGAACAAATTGGCCCCTAATTCTTCGCTTCCCATATTATCCAAAATATCTTCACTCTTTTTTAGTTGTTTGCGACGCTTAATAGCAGCAGCCGTTTCGCCGTTGTATAATCCCATATATCCGCTGTTCTGGAATTTGGCAAAATCCTTGTTGGTTTTTACGCCCACATCTTGTGCAGCTTTGGCCAGAGCCTTATTTTGTTCTCGTACATCATTGCGGGCTTGTACTCTTTTATCTAATTCTTCACGCAATTTTTGCGCGTCAGCTAAATCCATGAGATGATCAGCCCCTGTTTGCGCTAACCACAGCTTAAAAGGCTCGGCTTTGGGAGAAGGGATAGATTGAATAAGGCGTAATAACTGCTCGGTATTAGCGACATCAGTAAGTCGGAGTTTTCCATCAGAAGCAGGAAGTTTCAAACGGCTACAATTTGTAGCCAGTTCAGATCCTTCTTTTTTCAGGCGGCTCTTTAATACGCTCCAATACTTGCGGGGATTGGGGCTATCCGTCAACGCCCCGACGACATCAATAACTGAGTAATACCACTGGTCTTCATCTGCATTCCAAAATGCACGGATATATTGTGAATCAAATAATTTTAAGTCATTCATACATATATCAGTCCTTCCAAACTCGACCTAGACTATCCTTTCCTGTCTAAAAATTCCTTCTCATCTCTACGACCTTGCCGAGTACCTGGACGGGGAGGTCTTCTACGCTGCTGTATGGTAATCCAGAATAAAAATCTTGCTGGCAATATGTTCGACTTTGTCTAAGATATCTTCTATTTTTTCCATGACAGAAGAAGAAAAATATTCTTCACCGCACTGGCTGCATTTTTTGCAGGGGACGTTTTCAATAATGACGTAGCAATTCGGCAGGCTGGCGAAAAAGGTAGTCGTGCCGTCTACTACGGTATCAGATTTGCAACTCAAGCACTTCATAGTATCATCCTTCCTTTTTGCGAATTGTAAAAGTTTCATCCCAGCGATTGGGATCGGGAAAATAACAGGTAATAATACGGGAAGCCGTCCCTTCATCACTCATCACGACGTGAAGCGGTTTACCCGTAGAGGATATGCCGCAGATCAGACAACTGGGAAATGGGAACGACCCTTCATATTGTTCAATAATATGACCGCTGAATAGAGCTGCCTTTATATCTCTCATTCGTATGCCACGCTCGCGGAATCGTTTTGCCGTATGTTGTGTAACGAAGACCATATCTTTCGTATAATAGCGGCGTAATATTTCTATATCAATCAAGCGATCACTTCCTTCTAAACTCCACCTCAATTATCCTGCCGATTCGGCTAAAACTTCCTTCTCATTTCTACGACTTTGCCGAGTACCTGGACGGGGAGGTCAGCTATTTCGTGATTGGAGTAGAATTTCGGGGTGTATACGGCTACGTTGTGGCCGATGAGCGTGATGCCGGCAGGGCTTTCTTTGACTTCCTTGACAGTCGCTTCATTGCCGTTTACCAGGACGATGGCAATGTCGCCGGAATCGACGGTTGGCTGCTGTTTTACGATGACGATATCGCCGTCTTTCAGCGTCGGCAGCATGGAATCGCCGTGAATCTGCAGAGCAAAAAATTCACCCGTCGCCGCCAGCTCCGGCGTGATTTCTTCGTAATCCAGGATTTCCTCGACCGCCTCGATGGGGATGCCGGCGACAACACGACCAAGGACAGGGATGCGGACGCCGCGGCCTTTGATTCGTTTGATTTTCCCTTCAGATGAATTTACGATGACCGGTTGTTTCTCATCTAACAATTTTAATAGAGCGTCTAAATCTAATCCCATTGCCTTGGCAATCGCTTTTATTTTTGGAAGAGATGGAGCAATAGGTTCTCCTGTTGTTGGATTATATATTTTTTCAAGTACTCCAATATATGCCTTACTAATCCCGGAAATATTTGCAAAGTCCTGCATGGATAAGCCATGCTTTTTTCTATATGATTTGATTAATTCTCCTATATACATGATAAACCTCCTTAG
>NZ_CATWFF010000190.1 GCF_958350005.1 uncultured Megasphaera sp.
ACAATGAATATTAAGGTGGTTGGATAGATGGGGAAGCAGTTTTTGTCGTTCAGCAATGTTGTGAATATGGTGTCGTCTTTCGTTCCTGGCCTGATGCTGGCGCTGTGGTCGTATCGTCATGGACTTATGGGATTTTGTGTGTTTGGTGCTGTCTGTGCCGTGGCTATGGTCGTTCTTTCCATGTGTGGCCTGAAAACAGATAATCGCCGCTACAGTTTGGCCAGTATTGGCATTGGCGTATGCGTTCTTCTGGCCTTAGTATATGTGACGATGCTGAGGTAATGATTTAACTGTAATGATAGTGTGTGCTGTTTATAATAACGCAAACCGGCGCAATTCCGATGAAATGGGATTCGCCGGTTTTTGCGTCCTACGTGGGTTTTATTTTAGTCGTACAGCTAAACAATATCAAGAAGATTATATGAGACGAATGTGAGGAGGATATCATGATGATCGATAAGAACGTAGAATATAGTTTTGATGATGATTTGAAAGAAAGTTTGATGAACCCGGAATTTAGGAAAGCCTATGAAGATTTGGAACCAGAATTTGTATTTATTCAGGCTCTTATTGATGCCCGAAGAGAACAGGGCTTAACGCAAAAAGAACTTTCTAAACGAACAGGAATTAATTAGTCTGATATCAGCAAAATAGAACATGGAAAATTGAATATATCTTTTAAAACAATGAGAAGATTGGCTGACGGATTAGGAAAGACGTTGCAGGTTCAATTAGTCGATGAAAAAGTATAAATGAGGTGCAACATGTTACTATGACGCAGTTTTCGAATTGCGTTATTTTTTGGTTTGGAGCAAATGCGTTTGTGCCCAACGATCTAAACGTATTCCCCGTTTTTTCTATATGAATACCAATAACAGGCACAATCCGAATGAAGCGGATTGCGCCTGTTGCTGTATAGGTATAGGTTTTCGCTAATTAATGGGAAAGAGCTAGCTCAGGTGGTATCTGTCTTTCCTTTACCGATGCAGGGTCTGCCATACCATGCGGTATGCCGGGGTCTGAGAAAAGAGCGTCGGGATTAAGTAGATAGCATATCGTACGGCTACATACAGGACAATCGCTGTAGCGCAGGCTATTTCCAAATAGATGATGGGATAGAGGACGGCAGGAATCGTCCAGCCAAGGGACATCAGATATTGGACTGTTTGACGAAGGGCGATGGCTGTAATGACAAAGGGGAAGGTAAAAGCAGCGTAGCTGGGATAAAAGGGCAGGCGAAGGAGTTTGGGCATCTTATACAGGACGAGCAGGAATAAGAGCTGTGCACATATGACCATGAAAAGAGCCAACAGCGGCATTTTATCCTGTACACAGGCCAGATATCCCGTCAGGCTCAGGCTCATAGGCGCTGTATAAATGCAGAACAGAGGCTTAGCGCTTTCGGCAATATCCCGCCGGCAATAATAGCGGATCGTAACGAGGGCAAACATGCAGGCATAGGCGATAAAACCAAACCAGAAAATGCCTTCACCCAGGAGTTCGTGATGAAATACAGGGGATGTAACGGAAGCGACGACAATGCCGACATAGGCAATGAAATATGTCGGGAACACGTCTTTTAAGGAGAAATGCAGCATATACTGCCAGGTAAAACCGATCATGAGGAGAAAATGACCAATAATCGCTGCCAGCCAGATTCGTTCACTGGCTGCGGGAAAGGATGGAGCTGTATAGGTGCAGAGCTGCATGACTGCCATGAAGAAGGTAGCACTTACGCTGGCAAATACAGAATTTGTTTTCAGATCTCGTGAGATCGTAGCGGGATGAAGCAGGATGCGCAGTACCAGAAGCAGTCCTGCCAGGGCGGCAGCAAGGCCGCAGGCATAGCGAATAGACAGGGAATAGGGAGCCCATAAATTTCCTAAGGCTGCCAGGCCAAGCATTAAACCGGCCAGGGGAATGGGAACGCGAGAAAACATGATAACACTCTTCTTTCTGTTTTGGAATGGTGTCTCTCTTGAGTACGGGTTTAGTATACGTCAGGCTATAGCATAAGTAAAATATATGATTTTTATTATTTACATAGGTATTTACCTATGATATATAGTATAGTAGTATAGGAATGGAGAAAGGAGGATAGTATGACCTTACGGTATTTTGAAATCTTTTTGGCTGTTTGCCGGACCGGCTCCATGACGCAGGCTGGCCATGAACTGTATATGACCCAGCCCAGCGTCAGCCAGGCTATTGCTGCCCTGGAAGCGCATTATGGCGTCCCCTTGTTTGAGCGGCTCGGACGCCGGTTGTTTCTGACCGTACCGGGAAAACAGCTGCAGATCTATGCCGGGCAGCTTTTGGATTCGTATCATCGTATGGAAGCCAATATGCGTGCTTTTCAGGCGGAAGCAACGCTTCAGGTCGGCGCCAGCGTTACGATTGGAGAGACTCTGCTTATTCCTGTCCTGAAAGCGGTCCGGCAGCAGCTGGCTCCCTGCCGGATTCGCTCTGAAATTCATAATACGGAAGAATTGGAAGAGATGATAGAAAAAGCCGATCTCGATGTGGCCATGGTAGAAGGCGCAGTGCGCAGTCCCCATCTGGTACGTCACGTATTGACAGAAGATCCTATGGTTCTCGTTACCAGCCCTTCTTATGACTTGCCGTCTGCACTGCAGACGGACGCGTTTCCGATTCTTCCCTTTTTTATTCGGGAAGCCGGAAGCGGCACGCGGCAGGTTTTTGAAGAAACCATGGCTCGTCATGGGCTGTCGTATCAGGTTGCCGGTGTGTACAATAATACGGCGTCCATTGTGGAAGCGGTCATTGCTGGTCTGGGCGCAGCCGTATTATCGCAGCGTCTGGTGGCTTCAGCCGTAAAGGAGGGACAGCTGCAGCAGCATGCCATTGCCGGCGTTTCCTTTTCGCGGATTTTTCAGCTTATCTATCACGAAGACAAGCATATGTCGCCTCTGTTTCAGCAGTTCATCCAGATTTGTCAGGCTATGGCACGGCAAAGTGAAGTCTGAGGACAGCAAAACAATAACCGGCGCAGTCCCAAGGTCAAGGGCTGCGCCGGTTTTGTGCGGGCATCATATGTCAGTTGTCCTGTTCAGTTGCGTCAGCAGGCTGCAGGGGATCGGGGCCGTATGCGTTGTCACCTGTTGTGCCTTTGGTACAGAAAAGATACATGTACAGCAGGGCTGACAGGGGGAGAATAAAGGAACAGCCAATATTCAGAAAGACGCAGCGCCAAGATTTTCCCAGGTCATGCCAGCGGCGGACGGCAATGGACAAGGTCATGAGCGTCGTCGGAATGGCAAGAAGCACAGCCAGGGCGACATAGATATATCCTATCGTATCTCCCGCTGCTGTACGGGACAAGGCTGAAAGGCGGGCAATGGCAAAGGCCAGTATCCAGGTCATGAGAGTCAGGGAAATAAAGAGCTGCCGGTTCAGCCGGCCTTTGAAGGAGAAAAACTTTTCTTTAACAGGCAGGTCTTTCCAGGCAGAAGACAATAAAGTAGACATAGGGTGATCGCTCCTTTGCAGTAACACTATTATATTATCTAGTGTACGGGAAGCTGGCAGAAAAGCAAGAGGGCCGGCATGGCGGGTTTTTGCTTTCCTGGCCAGTCTGGACGGGAAATGTATACAGGCTGTAGCGATTTCGTTACAGCTCTGTTACGGTTTGAGGTAAAAACAGGACATTATGTATAAT
>NZ_CATWFF010000191.1 GCF_958350005.1 uncultured Megasphaera sp.
ACTAAATACTTATATTTCTTTTGTATCTTTTCTTTTAGTTCCTCAGCAGATACTATATCCGTATCCAACAATGTATCTAATAGAAAAAGTTCTTCAACACGTTTTCCATTGGCTACTTCTTGGCTCAACATCATCAGTACAGCAGCATGTGCCCCAGTCATAGTAGATTCATAAGGGCGTACGTACTGGACAAACTCATAAAAAGAATTCTTCTTATCTACAAACAAATAGGGATCTTTATCGCCTATGCGGACAAAATCCATCATCATCGGTTGTCGGCCCAACCGGTATTCCATATTGCAGTACGATTCTTTCAGCTCTCTTAAATCTGCCAAATATCGTTTGTGATCAATAGACTCATAGATCTTTTCTTTGGCAACATCATCAAAATAAACAGACGTAGCTCCGGGCAGATAGTTGACATGCATGAGCTGACGCACAAAATCTTTATCATACGTTCTGTCTCCGTACAAAGCAATGGGCAACAAAAAATTATTTTCATAATTACCAATAAAATCCAAAACCTCTAAATATCGTTTATTAGGATATTTACGGAGACCACGGCCTAACTGCTGCACAAAAATAATAGCCGATTGCGTTGGCCGAAGCATAATGATTTGATTAACCTGCGGAATGTCGATGCCTTCATTGAAAATATCGCATGTAAAAATATATTACATTCCAGTCTTGCGACAGCTTCCTGCCGTTCCTTTTCTGATGAGTTGCCGCTTAATGCGATCGCCTGTTTTCCATGTACTCGAAATGCGGATGCCAAAGAACAGGCTTCTTCCACGCTGCTGCAAAATACCAGGCCTTTAATGCGTTCCATATCACTGCCATATAAATCGGCATAATATAAGATATGACGAACTCGTTCTTCACTGGTCAACAAATTAAAATCACTTTTATCATCAAGCAGCTTGCCATTAACAGTAATTTCACTAATGCCATGATAGTGAAACGGCACAAGCATATTGGCTTCCAAAGCATGATGAAGTCGAATTTCATAAGCTATATTGTGATGAAACAAGTCGTAAATATCAAAGCCATCAGATCGTTCCGGTGTCGCCGTCATTCCCAGCCAGAATTTAGGTTTGAAATAGTTAAACAGCTTCTGATACGTTTCAGCACCGCCATGATGTACTTCATCAATAACAATGTATTCGAATGCATCAGGGGCAAAAGAATACAGTATTGCATCTTGCGCCAGCGTCTGTATCGTTGCAAATAGATATTTTTTCTGCACCTCTTTAAATCGCCCAGTTAATCGGCCTGTTTCATTCGGAGGAAATCCCACCTTGATATAACTGTCTCTGGCATTGTTAACAATCATTTCCCGATGTACGACAAAAAGACTTCGTTTAGGATTTATTTTTCGTATATCAAAAGCTGACAAATAGGTCTTTCCTGTACCTGTCGCTGAAATAAGCAGTCCTCTATCTTGCCCTGCATCACGCAGTGCCTGAATTCCTGCTAAAGCAGCTTGCTGCATTGTATTAGGATGTATCTTATAAAGAGGAGTATATGCAGGCTTGTTTTGTATGCGGCTATGGCTATATACATCTTCATACGCCTTAATCCACGATTCATTAACAACTTCTGCTGCTTCCCATAAGGCTGAAAATTCCTGCATGGTCTGCCTGATTAAGGCGCCGTCTTCAGAAGAAGTAATAAAAAGATTCCATTCCTGATTATGTGTCAATGCATTGGCAGTCATATTGCTGCTGCCAATAATCATGGTATAGCTTTCTTCATCATTATCAGGATGATGAAATATATATCCTTTAGCATGAAACGCCTTTTCTTCGGTTATCATTCGAACTTCTAAATTAGGAAATTTTAATAATTCCCGCAGAGCCGCTGGTTCTGTGAAGTTTAAATACTGAGATGCCAGTATTCTACCTTTTACATTCCTATTCTGAATCAGCGCATCTTTAATGCAGGCTATGCCGCTTTTCGTAATAAAAGCTATTGAAAAAAGAAACTCATCGCAATGGTACAGCTGCGATAACACAGTATCCAGTACTTTCTGCCGCTTAGTCCGATTATTAGTCAGTATTTTCGGCACATACCGCTTATCTGCATTGACTTTATAATCAATAAATCCTTCACGCAAACACTCTTCCAGCACATTATAGGCAGTCATTATCAGTTCCTACTTTCCAGCCAATTTCTCCATAATCGGAACATCAGCAGCCGCCCAATCCAGCGTCGGCAACTCTTTCGGTGCCATCCACTTGGCATCAACGTGTTCTTTACGGATAAAATCAGGCCTATCCAAATGGCACATAAAGGCATGCATGGTAATGGAAAAATCGGGATACCTGTGATGTACGGTCATGTACAGGTCTTCTTCCTTTACGTCAACATGAACGTCCATCTCTTCCCGCAGTTCCCGTTCAATGGCCGAATGCCTGGCTTCGTTCGGTTCTATTTTTCCGCCGGGAAATTCATATTTAAAGCTCACATAATCGTATTTTCCCTTTCCCCGTTCCATACAGAGAATTTTGCCCTTATATTCCAAAATTGCCGCAACGACTTCTAAGTGTTTCATTATTCAGATTCCCCCATTTGCTGCATATTTACTACATTATTATACAATAAAACTGGCTGCATGTCTTCTGTGCTGCCTTTATGCACCAACGAAACCTCGTAATAGATGGAAGGCGTCTGCCCTTTGTAATGCTGGACAATACTATTTTCAGCACGATATAGAAAAGACACCTGACAACAGGTTCGTCAGGTGTCTTCCATATCTGCCTATTCACTTATCCCTGCGTCGCCGATGAAGAGCTGTGTTGTTGTTCATCTCGCCGCTTCTTAAAGAATGGCAGTGCTACTTCCGGGAATAGGGTATAACTCAGGACATCTTCCGGAGAGGCATCGGGGAATCCTTCGTCAGCCAGTGCCTGCCGGGACTTGGCCAGTTCCGGCTTCAGATCATCAGCAGGACGATGCTGAATAACCGGTTCATCGCCAATACACATCTTGCGGAATTCTTCGCTGATCGTACCGGGAACACGGCCGTATTTACCGCGGACAATGTCCTTGACTTCGTTGGTAATGATCTTATAGCGGCCGTACAGTACATTCAGGGCTGCTGCAGAGCCGGTAATCTGACTTGTCGGCGTAACGAGAGGCGGATAGCCCAGATCACGGCGTACATTCGGCATTTCCGCCAGGACTTCATCAAAGCGGTCTTCTGCCCCCTGGCTTTTAAGCTGATTGTACAGATTGGTCAGCATGCCGCCGGGAATCTGATATTTCCGGACAGCCGGATTAATCTGGCTGGGCATGGTCAGATTAAATTCTTCGGCCAGTTCTTTCCGCACTTTTTTAAAGTGCTCCGTCAAGGGCCACAGCCGTTCTACATCAATGCCAGTATCATAAATACTGTGCTCCAGGGACATGACCATCGATTCTGTTGCCGGCTGACTCGTCACTTCGCCAAAAGGAGACAGAGCCGTATCAATAATATCGACGCCGGCTTCAATGGCTTTCAGATAGGTCATTTCCCCCAACCCGCATGTACAGTGCGTATGCAGTTCAATAGGCACAGATAAATGCTTTTTCAGCATCCGCACCAGATTATAGGCATCGTAGGGAGACAGCAAGCCGGACATATCCTTGATGCACAGAGAGTCGACGCCCATTTGCTGAAGTTCCATG
>NZ_CATWFF010000192.1 GCF_958350005.1 uncultured Megasphaera sp.
ATATGACGGTGAGTATACGGTCAACACGGCGTATAAGCAGTACGAGCTGGAACAGGCTATTACAGATGGGCTCTTGATGTTTCACAATGTAACCGATGCCGTCAGCGGGGATGTGGAAGGCGATACGCGTGTACTGAAGGATATTAATACCTTTACAGAATTTACGAAGGATAAGAACGAAGATTTTTCCTTCAACCAGGTTATCCGTGTACTGGATAATTCGGCCATTGATTTGGCGCGGCTGTTTAATCGCTCTTATCTTGGCAAAGTGCAGAATGATGACCAGGGGCGGCTGGCACTTTGGAATGACGGCGTTGCGCTCTTTCAAAATTATCAAAAAGTCCGGGCCATTCAGAACTTTGTGGCCGATGATTTGCCAGTGCCCACGCAGGGGGATTCCAAGGATTCTGTCGTATGGACGTTTGAAATTCAGCCGACGGTTTGCATGGAAAAACTGTACTGCACCATTTATGTAGCGTAGAGAGGGGGAATAGGATATGCCAGAAGCAACTATTAATGCGATACGGACGATGTTTGCCGGCGATGTTATTTCGGCGAAGCTGGCGTCTGCATATGTGACAATTGATAACAACCGATACCTGCTGTTCCAGGCGAAATCCCTGAGCGCGACGATTGAAAAAGACAAGAAAGAAGTCGCTATTTTGGGGCGGTTGTTAAAAGGGAATAAATCTGTCAGCGCCAAAGGATCCGGAACACTGCGCATTTACAAAAACACGTCTGTGTTTGACGATATGGTACTGAACTTTGTCAATAATGGAGTTGATACCTATTTCGACATGCAGATTTCCAATGAAGACCCGACGTCCCAGGCCGGCAGGCGCACGGTTATTCTGACGGGATGCAACATTGACAAAACGACGGTGGCCGCTTTTGATGCGGACGGAGATTGGCTGGAAGATGAAATTTCCTTTACCTTTGAAGGAATGCAGATTCCGGAAAAATTCGCCGTATTAGACGGCATGCAGGCTTAGGAGGACTGAACAATGAGTGAAGTAAAAACGCTGAGCGCATTTTTTAAAGAGAACGAAATTGTCAAAGAACCTGTTAAATACGTCGCATCGAAACGGTTTGTTGATGCAAACGGCGACCCCGTCGAATGGGAACTGCGGGCGCTGACAAACGATGAGATTGATACCCTGCAGCACCGGTGCCAGAAAAAAGTACCCGTTAAGGGAACGAGGGACTATCAGACTGTGTTTGACCGGGAACGGTTTACGATGGAATTTACGCTCAAGAGTATCGTGTATCCGAATCTGAATGACACGGAACTGCAGACGAATCGGGGCGTTGTCGGGGCAGAAGCGCTGCTGAAAGATTTGCTGACACCAGGAGAACTGGCCGACCTGTATCTGGCTTCTTCAGAGGCCAGTGATTTCCAGACGGGCATGGACGATAAGATTAAAACTGTAAAAAACTTATCCGGGCAAAAGACGCCGAAACAGCCTTAGCGTATTTTGCCCTGGTTAAGCTCCACATTCTGCCCAATCAGCTGCGGGCCATGTCGGAAGAAGAGAGGGCGTTTGTATATGCATGCTGTCAGGAATATGCCAAGGCAGAGAACAAAGCGATGAAGGATTCCAAAGGGAGGTAGCCTATGGCAACTATAGAAAATTATATCCGCCTGCGGGATGGGTTTTCTCCTGTCCTGGACCGTATCAGCCAGGCGTCGAGTGTCGTTGCCAGACGGCTGGACGCTGTATCCGGCGCAGCCCGTGAGGCAGGCGAATCGGCTGAATCAGCGTCTTCTCGTTTTGGGATGCTGAAAAGCGTGTTTGCCGGCAGCTTCCTGGCTGATGCTGCCATGCAAGGGATTGAGGCCATCTCTAACGGTATTAATAACCTGGTAGGAACAGCAGACGAGTATGCCGGCATACAGGCCCGTTTAAGCCTTATTGCCGGGTCACAGGAAAATGTGGCCTATCTCAACAATATGATTTTCGAATCTGCACAACGAGCCCGCGGCGGATACCTTGATATGGCCAGGGCTGTATCGCAATTGTCCCTGAGTGCACATGATGCCTTCCCGGATCCGCGTGAAGCGGCGCAGTTTATGGAAGGTATTCAGAAGATGTTCGTCATTGGCGGCGTTAACAAACAAAATCAGCAGGACGCTATGATTCAGCTGACGCAGGGCCTGGCATCAGGGCAGCTGCAGGGCGATGAGTTCCGAAGTATCGCCGAAAATGCACCTATTATTGAAAACATGATTGCCAAGGAAATGGGTGTCCCCCGCGGAGCATTGAAGCAGCTGGCCGCTGAGGGAGAAGTTACGGCCGACGTTATCAGAAACGCCATTTTAAACAATATGGACGAAATCAATGCCCAATTCGCTGCGATGCCGAAACGCTGGGGCGACCATTTTACAGAGCTGACGAATATTGCTCTGCGGGAATTTGCGCCTGTGTTTACCCGGTTAAATGACCTGGCAAACAGTGAGGGCGTCCGCTTTTTCGTCAATAATATTGAATGGGGAATTTCGCAGGTAGCACCTATGTTTTATGCTGCTGTCGGCGTGATACAGTGGTTTGTCGATACAGCGGCCGGCGCCATCTCTTACGTCGGTGATTTCTTCAATACCCACGCCTGGGCGGCAGAGGCAGCATTGGGCGCCTTAGGCCTGGCTTTGCTGTATGTCGGCCTGAATGCCCTTTTCAGTGCCGGCCAGATGGGGATTGCTGCGGTAGCAACTGGTGCTAAAACCATCGCAGACTGGGCAGAGACAGCCGCTATTATTGCGATGACACTGGCCCAGGAAGGACTGAATGCGGCGCTGGCGCTGTGCCCTGTAACCTGGATCATTGGGGCTATTGTCATACTGATTGGCATTTTTTATCTGGCTGTAGCGGCGGTCAATCGGTTTGCCGGCACAAGCTTATCGGCTACAGGTCTTATCTTTGGTGCATTTGCCTGGATGGGGACGGGCATATTGAACACGGTCAAAATGGTGGCCAACAGCTTTATTGCACTGGCCAATTTTCTTGGCAGCGTATTCCAGGACCCATTGGGGGCAGCATACAATCTGTTCGTGGATATCTGGAATGCCATTGTTGAGTATGTTGCGGCGGCGGTGAACGACGTTATTGGTCTTGTCAACAAGATCCCGGGAATGCATATTAATGCAGTCAGTGCAGGCGACTTGACAGCTGCTCGTAAAGAAATTGCCGGGGCTGCTTTTTACGTCACTCCATTTACGTATGACAGCGCCAACGGCGCTGCAGCTGCAGGCTATAGTCTGGGAGCCAGTGACTGGACAGGAAGCATTAAAGATGCGATGAAACAGGTCATACCGGAAACCTATGATACCAGCAAAATAACGCCGGCAGCTAATTACGACCCCAATGCCGCAAACAACGCACAAAACGCGAAGCGTACAGCCGATAATACAGGACGCATGGCAGACACGACGGCCCGCATGGCGAATGCTATTGAGATGACGGATGAAGAAATTCGAGAGCTGCGGGATTCGGCAATGCAGCAGGTTATTTCTGAATGGCAACAGCAACATATTACGATTCACATTGAGAACCAGAATAACGTAGCATCCGATGTCGACATTGACGGCATGACGAGTGACCTCGTCAAGGGTATTCAGGAAGCCGTAGCAATTCAGCGGGAAGGAGTGAGGGTATAGATGTATTACATGTATAT
>NZ_CATWFF010000193.1 GCF_958350005.1 uncultured Megasphaera sp.
AGTCAGGACGGAAATAGCGGCCGCTCCGGCCTGTTCGTATTCCCGGGCAATGTCTACATAGGGAAAGTCCGGCGCAATAAGGCCTTTCGACGGCGACGCCTTCTTGACTTCGCAGATAAAGGACAATCCTGGCTTCCCCAGAGCCCGGGCAAAGGGAAAGCCTTCTTTTTTCGGTGCTCCCAGGGCTTTCTCTTTCATCTGTTCCAGAGAGACGCGCTGTTTATCTTCTTCCAGCCGTCTGGCTACGGCAGCTGTAATATCGTCTAAGATCATAGGCCCTCCTATACCAACTTACTCTGAGCAACGAAGGCATCGAGGGCGGCCAGGGCCTTGCCGCTGTCAATGAGCTGACCAGCCAGGGCGATGCCGTCAGCCAGAGAAGCCGCTTTGCCGCTGACATACAGGCCGGCACCGGCGTTGAGGACGACAGCGGTCCGTTTCGTTCCCTGTTCGCCGCTCAGGACGCTGCGCGTAATAGCCGCGTTTTCTGCTGGTGAGCCGCCGACAATATCGGCTTTTTTGCCCCGTGCCAGGCCGAACTGTTCCGGTTCAATCGTATAGGTTTTGAAATCATCGCCGTCAAATTCGCAGACCTTCGTCGGTGCTGACGCGGAAATTTCGTCCATTACGTCCGTGCCGAATACGGCCATGCCCTTTTTGACGCCCAGGCCGTGAAGGACGCGGGCCAATGGTTCGACCAGGCTTTCGTCGTATACACCGAGGACCTGATGGTCTGCATGGGCCGGATTGGTCAGGGGCCCAAGCAGGTTGAATACGGTGGGCACGCTCAGTTCTCTGCGTACCGGGCCGACGTACTTCATAGCCGAATGGAACTGCTGGGCAAAGAGGAAACAGAAGCCCGTCGTATCCAGCAGTTTGACGCACTGTTCCGGCGTCAGGGCAATCTTGGCGCCCAGCGCTTCCAGCACGTCGGCGGCGCCGCTCTTGGACGTTGCCGCCCGGTTGCCGTGCTTGGCTACTTTGCAGCCTGCAGCGGCGCAGACAAAGGCGGACGTCGTGGAAATGTTGAAAGAATGGGATTTATCGCCGCCAGTACCGACGATTTCCAGGCGCCCCGGTTCTTCCGGAAAAGCCAGGGCATGGGCCCGCATGGATTTGGCGCAGGCCGTAATTTCCGTGACGGTCGCTCCCTTTTCCTGAAGGGCTACGAGAAAGGCCGCTGTCTGTACAGGCGTCGTCTTGCCGCCCATGATTTCGTTCATAACGGTAATGGTTTCTTCCATCATCAAATCCTGCCGGCCTACGAGTTTGGCCGTTGCTTCCTGTATCATGTCAACTCCCCCTTATATATACATCTTACATTTGTAAAAAGTTCTGTACCATCAGCGGGCCTTCCGGCGTCAAAATCGATTCCGGATGGAACTGCAGCCCATAGAGGGCGTACTTCTTATGGCCGACAGCCATGATTTCCTTATCTGCCGTTTCGGCCAGCACTTCCAGCTCATCAGGCAACGTTGCCGCATCAACAGCCAGAGAATGATAGCGGCCTACGTCCACTTCTTCCGGCAGCCCTTTAAACAGGGGGCTGTCGGTCCGCAGCTTGGCAACGGACTGCTTGCCGTGCATGAGCTGGCTGGCGTAGATAATCTTGCCGCCAAAGGCTTCGCAAATGGCCTGATGGCCAAGGCACACGCCCAGGATAGGGACTTTGCCGGCAAAGCAGCGGATTGCTTCTTCGCAGATGCCGGCATCGGCCGGACGGCCCGGGCCCGGTGAAATGACCAGATGGTCCGGCTTCATAGCCGCCACTTCAGCGACGGTCTTTTCATCATTGCGGATTACCGTAATATCTGGATTAAACTGTCCCAGGAGCTGATACAAATTGTATGAAAAACTGTCATAATTATCAATTAATACGATCATTTGTCTATTCCTCCATTGGCCTGCTGAATGGCCGTCACGACGGCTTTGGCTTTATTAATGCATTCCTGATATTCCTTTTCGGGCACACTGTCGGCGACGATGCCGGCGCCGGAGCGCACGAAGAGGCGGTCCCCTTTCTTATAGGCCAGGCGAATGCCGATGCACGTATCCATGTTGCCTGTAAAATCGATGTAGCCAATGGCGCCGCCGTAGACGCCGCGCTTTTCCCCTTCCAGCTCGTCAATAATCTGGCAGGCCCGGATTTTCGGTGCTCCTGACAAAGTGCCGGCCGGCAGGACCGAGCCGATGGCGTCGACAGCGGTCTTGTCCGGGCGAATGGTGCTGCTGACAGTGGAACCAATGTGCATGACGTGGGAGAACCGCAGGATGTCGAGATATTTTTCGACGTGAACGGAACCGAATTCGCTGATGCGGCCCAGGTCATTGCGGCCCAGGTCGACGAGCATGTTGTGTTCTGCCAGTTCCTTGGGATTGTGGAGCAGTTCCTGTTCCAGCGCTTCATCTTCCTGGGGCGTTGCGCCGCGGGGCCGCGTGCCGGCCAGGGGGAAGGTGAACAGCGTGCCGTTCTGCAGGCGCGTCAGCGTTTCCGGAGAGGACCCGGCCAGTTCCAGATCGTCGCCGGAAAAATAGAACATGTACGGCGACGGATTAACCGTCCGCAGAACGCGGTACGTATCGAAGAGGCTGCCTGTGGCCCTGGCTTCCAGACGGTTGGACAGGACGACCTGGAAAATATCGCCTTCGCGGATATATTCCTTCCCTTTTTCCACCATGCCGCAGTAGGCGTCTTCTGAAAAGAGGGGCTTGAAATCGCTTTCCAGGCGGAGCGGTTCCGGTTCAGCCTTTTCCCCGTCCCGCAGGAGCTGTTCCATCCGGTCCAGTTCCAGCAGGGCTTTGTGGTAATTTTCTTCCGGCGCATCGAGGCGGACGTTGGCAATGAGGATAATCTGCTGTTTCAGGTTGTCGAAGACGATGACGTTTTCAAACAGGAGCAGGTCGAAATCGAGGATGGCTTCGTCATCATCGGCTTCCAGCTTCAGCGACGGTTCGGCGTATTTGATATAGTCATAGGAAAAGTAGCCGACCAGGCCGCCTGTGAACGGCGGCATTCCTTCGATCTGCGGTGCCGTGTTGTCTGCCAGAACCTGGCGGATGAAGTCGTCGGGCTTTTCCGAGCGAATGGCCACATCTGTACCGGCTTTCAGATGGACTACGTTGTCCTTGCAGGTCAGTTCCATCTGCGGGTCATAGCCGAGGAAGGTGTAACGGCCCCAGCGCTTGGCATCTTCCATGCTTTCCAGCAGATAGCAGCGGGAGCTGACGTTTTTTAAAATCCGCAGGGCCTCGACAGGCGTCCGGATATCCGAAAAAATACGGCGGCTCACTGGCGCGACTTTATACGTGTTTCCATATGCTTTCAGTTGTTCCAACGACATCATCTTGACGATTCCTCCTATACAAAAAAATCCGTCCATGACAAATTTCTCGATTTGTCAAGGACGGATACATGTTCCGCGGTGCCACCTTGCTTCAGGATAGTTCCTACTCTCGACGGAATACCAACATATTCCCGGCAACTGACGTATGCCTTCACGTCGCAGAATACTCAGCCTCAGCCTTTGACTGCGCCCTCAGCGGTCCATTTAACGCGCTGCGTCCGACCGGCTCTCAGCTCCCCGGCTCTCTGTACGTGCACGACTTCGTTTTTACTTCCGCCTCAATGGTTTCCATGGACAGTGTT
>NZ_CATWFF010000194.1 GCF_958350005.1 uncultured Megasphaera sp.
GTGTATAATTGTGTATCATATAGATGATAGGTACTATCATAAAGGAGTAAGTATGATTTCATTACTCGAAATTCCCGTTCAGTTTCCCAAAGGGATACGAGGTCACAGCATGATGGGGTCTATCTTTCATGGCGCCCTGATGGAGCGGATTGATGAAAAGGCCGCTGCTGCCTACCATGAGCTGAAAACGCCTCGTCCCTACAGTCAGGCTTTGTATTGGGACAGCCGGACAAAGCAGATGATCTGGCGCATTGGCACTTTGACGGAAGAAGCGGCAGCATCTCTGCTGGAACCGCTGCAGCATATACGGGAGCTGTATTTAAAAAATCGCGGCTACGCTGTTGTGTTAGGGGTGCCCCGGATGATACGGCAGACAACCTGTGCCGACCTGGTTCAGCAGATTGCTGCCGTGAAAGACGTGCCGAACAAGGTGTCTTTCTCGTTTCTGACGACAGCCAGCTTTAAGCGGGACGGCGTATATGCCATTTTCCCGGAAGAAGGACTGGTCTTTTCCAGTCTGCTGCGGCGGTGGAATAGTGTTTCCTCATCGGCCCGCTGGGAGGATAGGGATATTCCCGATTTGCTGGGCTATTATGCCGCAGTCGATGCGTATCAGCTGGAAACGAAGGCCTTTCAGCTGGAACGGCACTATGTCAAGGGATTTACAGGGAAGGTTACCTATGCCCTTCCCGGGCCGGAAGATATTCGCCGTATTCAGCTGGTATTGGCTTCGTTTGCCCCTTTTGCCGGCATTGGCATCAAAACGGCTCTCGGCATGGGAGCTGTGTCTGTCAGTTTCCGGATTTTTTGACGAGCCCGGAGCCGGCTGCAGTGGTATACTGGACAAGTACAAGACAATCAGGTATGAAGTAAGTAATATAGTATATAAATCACATATAACTGGTTACAGAGGAAGGTGGTATACGTTATGAACCAATGGGGAGCAATTTTATTTGATACGCGGTCTATTCAGCGGTATATTTTTTCCGGTAATAAACTGCGTACCAATATTGGTGCGTCTTATATTGTAGAGCGCGTATTCCAGGATCTGCTGGTAGGGGATATTCTGCAGCCCGGCCATTTCGGCATTCAGTCCCTGGATGAAGAGTCCTGGAAAAAACAGCATGCCGAAGGAAGTCCGAAAAAGAAGAAAAAAAAGAAGAAGAAAAAGGGACAGCAGGCCGTGCCGGCTGTGCAGCCTGAAGCGGCAGCAGCCGTATCTGCTTCCGGCGAAGCGGACTGTGAAGTGGCCTATATTGGCGGCGGCAATGCCCTGATTTTGTTTAAAGATACAGATCAGCAGCGGCTGACTGATATTATCACCGCCTTTACCAGAAAGGTTCTCGTCCAGTATCCGGGGCTTAAGACCGGGGCTGCTCAGGGTATTATTGACAGGGACGAAGATTTTGGCAAAGAACGGGCAAAACTGTATGAAATCCTCAAGGCCAACCAGAATACGGTCTTTCCTGTCGTCAATCCGCCGTATACAGGACTCACCCTGTCCTGTGAAGTCAATGGGGAAACGGCAAACTACTACGATACGACCGGCCTGATTGTTCCTGAAGGAGAGGCGCGGTTCTTTTCGCAGGAAGTACGGGCCAAAGCGGAAGCGGCGCAATTGGCCAACAAGGCGCTGGCAGCCGAATTTGCCGATGTCCTGACCCTTCGCAGCAAGGACGGACAGACCAGCCGGACCTATGCCTTCCCTATGGAACTGGGCGAGCTGGGCCAGCGGGCAGGCGAAAACGATATTGCCATCGTCCATATTGACGGCAACCAGATGGGGCAAAAATTCTCGAAATGTAAGAATTTGCCTGAACTGCAGGGACTTTCGTACCGTACGCAGGAGAAAACGAAAGGGGCCTTCCGGAAACTCCTCAAGAGTATCGTCAGAAACTGTGCTGCTGACCGGTATGACTGCCTGGATCTGAAGGATCATACCCTTCCTATTCGGCCTCTTATTCTCGGCGGCGATGATGTGACCTTTATTTGCCCGGCCCGCATGGCTGTGGACTATGCAGAAGCGTTTATTCAGGAAATGGCCGAAAAGGACAAGCATTTTGGCGACGGCATTGAATGCTGTGCCGGCATTGCCATTCTGCCGGCGGCGTACCCCTTCTTCCGGGGCTATGAACTGGCAGAACAGCTGTGCGGCGCTGCCAAAGCCCGGTCCCGTACGGACGACTTGAGCTGGATCGATTTTGCCATTCTCCACGGCGAACAGGCGCCGACACTGGAACAGATCCGGGCTGATGAATATACAGGCGTACTGGGAAGTATGCACTTTGGCCCCTATCAGGTCCGGACAAAAGCTGCGGCTGATAAACAGAATCCGTTCCTCCTGTCCCATCTCAAGGAGGCTGCAGAGGCTCTGCGCCGTACATTGCCGCAGAATAAGGTGAAAGAGCTGCGCAGTGTTCTGGCCTGCAACCGGCATGAAATCGATGTATGGAGCGAGCAGCTCCGCCATAATGGACAGGCTTTGCCGGAAATTGCGGGCTGGGAAGACTTTCAGGCTGCGTTGTGGAATAGTGCAGACGGGACATTAAAAACGCCGTGGGTAGATGCAATTGAAATCATGGATTACCTTCCCATTATGAAGGAAGAGCAGAAGGGGGACGCGTAAATGGCTGTTCATGAGATTACGATTACTGTAAAAACACCGCTGAGCCTGGGATCAGGCCAGGCTGATGTCAATATTGATGCCGACATTGTTCATGATTCCTATGGACTGCCTTATTTTCCGGCCCGGCGGTTCAAGGGCATTCTCTATGAAAGTGCTGTGGAAGCAGCGGAAATGGCTGAACTTTCGCAGAAGCCCTTTCTTTCCCGCAAGACGGTGGAAGAACTGTTTCATCATGTCGATACGGCTGATGTACAGCTGGTTATTTCCAATTTTTACCTTCGTGACTACGAAACGATGTGCCGTGACTGGAGCCAGCTGCAGCGGCAGTATGGGGCGTATATCCGTCCTGATGATGTGCTGGAAACGTATACGTCTCTGCGGTATCAGACGGCCCTGGATGCCGATACGGGAACGGCCAGAGACGGATCGCTGCGCAATATTCGCGTCCTTCGGGCCGGAACGGTGTTTGTCGGCACCATTGAAGTCGTTCATGAAACGCCGGCGTATACGCAGGCTCTGGCGCTGGCCCTGCAGAATATGCGGGCTGCCGGACTGAAGAGAAACCGCGGGTTTGGACAGATTGTCTGCACGATGAAAAATCAGGCAGAACTTGTGCAGGCTGCATTGCAGGCAGAATAGGGGGCTGACTATGAAAAAACTAGATATTACCATTCAACTGATGTCGCCCGTTGTGCTGACCATGCAGGGCAGTTCCCTGGTATTAACGGAAAGCAACGAGTATATCAGCGGCTGCATACTGCGCGGACTTCTGGCAGAACGGTATATTTCTCAGAATCATCTTTAAGACGCTCTTTTTCGGCGGTCTGCAGTTCGTCCAGGCCAATTTGCTGAAAGAAAATATCCGCGCTGTAACACTGCCTTTGTCTCTGGTAAAAAACAAGATTACTTCAAAAGTTTCTGATTTATGTCACGATGCATTTACTGTCGGCGATAAGGCAGTAAAAGGATTTGCGCTGGTACAGAATGAAGTTATTCGGCCTGTACAGGTAC
>NZ_CATWFF010000195.1 GCF_958350005.1 uncultured Megasphaera sp.
CCTGAATTACCACTATCAGCAGTACGTAGCCAATCGAGACGACAACGTTATCATTGACAACATGGGCTTTGACACTACGTCGGCAGGTCAGCAGGACTGGCAGATTTCCCTGACCTTGATGGGCGATTCTGGGCAGTACAAAGTCTATGATATAGATGGGAAAACGGCAAAACTGGCGACTGTATCTAAATCTCAGATGATGGCAGCCGGGGAGGCTGCTAGAGCGCAACAACTTGCGGCTTATAACGATTTTGTCACTATTCGAGGAAAAATCAAGAATTGTACTACTACAGATGAATTACAGGAGTATTTACCGGATGAAATGGCATAGTTACGCCATATGTAAGGAATTTAAGCGTTAGATACACGTTAGTTACATAATAATCTTATGTTTCAGAGATACAAGGCAATTTAGGCGATGGCTTTCGTGACGCGTTAGTTACAATAAGTCAATCGCTTTTTTGAGTTGTCTTACATTTTTATGCGTATATATACCGTCGGTGATGTCTTGGATTGCATGACCGAGGATGCGTTTGATAGCAATCTTATTTGCGCCTTTATCATCCAACCAAGTCGCACACGTATGACGGCATTCGTGGGGAGTGTGATCGCAACGAGCTGCGGCCATTACTTTATCAAAGAGTCGACGGAACCGGCAATAATTTAGTGGATTGCCGTCGTCGTCGACGATCAGCGTTCTGCCTCCCTGGGCAATCCACCATTCATAGTATTTTCGTACTTTCTTGGAAATTGGTACGAGGCGGTTTTGCCCAGCTTTTGTTTTACTGTGCCGGATCTTATAGGTACGGTTACGAAGTTTGACATCTGATGACAATATATTGATGAACTCTGATGGCCTAGGTCCGCTGTAACACATCATGAGGACACATTTAGCCCATTTAGATAACGGGTGTTGGTCATCGTCAGCGATAGCTTTTACACGATTGAGTTGGCGCGTGATAAAGGGCTGTTTTTTGTATTTTTTCCGCGGTCTGTCTACGTCGACAAAGCGACTGATGTCACTGGCCTGTGGCAATATTTGATATTTGACTGCGTATTTATAAACGTTATGCATGACTTGTCGCACACGTTTCTGCGTTGCGTAACCAATGCCGGCATCAGATATGTGTTTAATTATTGCTTGCAGGTCAGCAACGGCAATCTCTCGCAATGGACAGGATGAAATAGCGGCACATTTTGCAAAGGCAATGTCGTAATTTTTGGCCGTGATAGCTGCAATACGAGGGCGCCGCTCGCGCATATCCAGAGCATATACATCGGCAAACGTCATACGTGCCGGCGTGTATACGATTAAATTTTTATTGTAGTCGGCAAGATATGATAAAGCATCATCATATGTAGCAAAGAAAGCGAGGTATTGTTGATGGCCGTCAACCGTTTTGCGGACCGCCCACGGCCGCCGCCGATTTCCGGTAAGATGGGTAATACTGCCAAATCCATTTGGTAATTTCATGGTATTCCTCCAAGGTGTTTTTTTATGAGGATACCATGCAGTCATGAAAGGAGCAAAGATGAAGTTTATTTTATGCGATACGACCATACGAGGAAAACCATGATTGCCGCGCTGAACAGCTGGTTCCGAAGTATGATACCAGCGCAAATACAAATAGAATGGGGGGCAGTTATGTCCGGAATAGGAACGATAGTCACGTACGTTATGGGCTGGAGCGATATGCATGAAGCCCTTGTCGTCATTATGGCGATAGACTATGTAACGGGCATCATTGCGGCGTACGTTAATCCCCATTTAAAACTCAACAGCAAAAAAGGATTTTCTGGATTTTGCAAAAAGATGGTCATTCTATGCCTTGTCACGCTGAGTCATGAAATCGACATGGCGCTGGGTAAAGAAGTGACGCAGCAATTTGTCATATGGTTTTTTATCGCGAATGAAGGGCTATCAATCATCGAAAACGCTGCAAAAGCCGGCTTGCCTATACCCAAGAAATTACAAGATGTATTAGAACAACTAGCGATGGAAAAAGGAGAGACGAAGAAATGAAAGTTTATATTAACCCTGGCCATGATAAAACATACGACAGTGGGGCAGTCAACCCCGTAACGGGACTACGTGAATGTGACGTAGCTGCCAAAATCGGTGAAGATGTGAAGCGGTATCTGGAAGCGGCAGGATGCGAGGTAAGGCTCCTGCAAAGCGACAACTTAATGTATGATACGCAATATGCCGATCGGCCCGTTGCGGTTTGCGCTGACGCCAACGCCTGGCCGGCAGATATTTTCGTATCGTTACATTGCAATGCTTTTAATACGGAAGCAAAGGGGACAGAAGTCGAATGCTATCGCGTAAATACGCAAGGTGGAACACTGGCAAACTGCATCCAGGGGCAAATTGTCAGGAGCTTAGGAACAGTAGATCGTGGCATCAAAGAACGGCCGGACCTTATAGTTTTGAACTGCACAGAGATGCCGGCGGCACTCGTTGAAATGGCATTTATCGATAATAACGCGGATGCGGCACTTTTGACGCAGCGCAGCGACGACTTTGCGAGAGCTATTGCTCGCGGGATTACTGACTATCAATTAACCTTAGCCTAGGAGGTATCACATCATGGATGAAAATAAAATCAAGGAAATGATTGACCAGAAATTACAGGATGTTGAAGCAAACGTACAGGCCGGCTTTGAAGAACTAAAAGAAGAACTCAAAGAAAAAGCCGAAGACATTAAAGCGTCTCACGACGAAGTAGTCGATACGAAGACGAATAAATTAGGGGCTTATTTTTTTAGGGCCGTAGAGTTTTTAACGCTTTGCGCCGTTGTTTACCACATCGTATCGTCGCTGTAAACGGGGAGGTGATCATATAGGTATCTTTCGTGGCATGGAAAGGGTGATGAAAAACGGATGCGGGAACTAAAAAGAAAATTGGGTACTGCCTTATTGGCGTGCTGCTTGTTGCTGCCATCGGCTGGCTGGGCCGCGGATATTACGACGACCGCGCCTCAGATAATAACGATGCAAGCGGCACAATACAACAGGCTCAAAGAGATAATCAATCAGCAATCAATGATGTTGGAGACGCTGCAGCTCAAATTGACGAGGCTCAGTCAAAACTCGACGGCGGACAAACAGACATTGATGAGGCTTCAGGACGACTTGATGAGCTGCAGAGTCGAACTGACGCAGACGCAGCAGTCCTTAACGAGTGCCAGGGAATCATTGACGCTTGCCGAATCCAGCTTGAAGCAGCAAAGCGAATCTTTGCAGACATTGACTGAGAGAATAAACTTGATGACTGACGAGCAAAAACGGATGAAACGGCAGCGGAATACGTGGGCCGTGATTGCCGGTGTTGCGGTGCTTTGGATAGTCTGCAAATAGTACTGAAAAAGGCGTCAGACTAGAGAATATCTAGCCAGACGCCTTATATTTTTTTGCACAAATCAGTCTAAAAAGATTGACAAGCAATCCAAAAAGATGTATAATATAATCATAGAGAGGAGGTGAGAGCATGAAGAAAAGAGAAAAAATAAGCCTTGTAACAGCACTCATCCAGTTGGCTACCGCGATTGTGTTGCTGATACAAAGCTTAAATAAGTAAGTTACAGGGGGATTGCTTCTGATAAAGAGGCACGTTTTCCTACATCTCTTTTC